>DATACF010000548.1:0-1986 GCA_036259235.1 Longimicrobium sp.
CAGCTCCGGGTTCACCGGCTCGAAGCCGGCGGGGAGCGGGTCGACGAGCGCCACGTGCACCCGCCGCGACGGCGCCGTCATCGTCACCGTCACCCGCACGCGCGCCCCGGCCCGCACCCGCCACCGCCCGTCGGCCCCGCGGGAGACGTCCGCCGAGTCGTCCACCGCCTCGTACGTCCGCTCCACCGCGAACCCCGCCTGGAGCGGCGTCACGTCGAGGTCGCGCGGGGCGTAGCGGAGCCCGGCGCGGTAGTAGAGCCGCCCCGGCCCCTCCTTCCCCACCGTCACCGACGACGGCCGCTCCTCCTGGAGGACCCGCATCGGCACCGCCACCTGGTGCCGGTCGGTGCTGCGCCCCGAGAACGACCGGCCGCCCGCGTAGCGCTCGCCCAGCCAGACGCGGGCGACGAACTCGGGGGTCTCCCCCTCGTAGACGCGGAAGTAGCGGTCGAGCGCCAGGAGGACCCACGCGTTCTCCTGCGTGTTGGCCCACCGCCCGCGGGTGCGGCCGCCCAGGAGCCCGCGCATCGTCTTCGTCACCAGCTCGTTCTGCGGATCGGCCGCCAGGAGCCCCTCCAGCACGATCCCGTCGGTCCGCCGCTGCGTGTGGAGGAGGAGGTACTCGCCCTCGGTGTAGCGGGTGGCGAAGGTCGCCGTGGACGCCGTCTCCGTCGCGCGGTTGTTCACGAAGCGGAGGAGCGAGTCGCGCTCGGCGGCCAGCCCCCCCGACCGCCCCACGGTCGCCAGCATCCACCCGGCGATCTCCAGGTTGAGGGAGTCGCGCGGCGTGGCGCGGAGGAAGGCGCGGACGTCGCCCTCCACCCGGTCGCCCATCCGCCCCCGCACGTAGAGGGCGTAGGCGTGGAGCGCCCGGCGCGCCTCGGCCGGGTACTCGCGCGGGACGTTCCCCGGCACCGCCCGCAGGTAGCGGAGCGCGCCCTCCCACGTCCGCTCGGGGACGGTGTACCCCTTCTCCCGCGCCCGCTGCAGGGCGTGCGCGGCGTGGACGCTCACGTACGGCCAGCTGGGGTCGCCCGCCTTCCAGAAGCCGAAGCCGCCGTCCGGGTTCTGCCGCGCCGCCAGGAGCGCCACGTCCGACGTCACGGAGCTCCGCAGCGAGTCGGGCGCGGGGAGACCCTCGGCCTCGAACGCCGTGAGCACGTCGCGGAGCGCGGCGACGGCCAGGATGCGCGAGGCGATCTGCTCGGCGCACTCGTACGGGTAGTGCACCAGGTAGAGGAGGGCGTCGGTGAGCTCCTGGAGCGCGGTCGACGACGTCGTCACCTCCACCCCCCCGAAGCCGGGGAGCGCGTCCGGGACCTCCAGTGGGAGGAAGGCCGCGCTGTCGCCCACCAGGCTCCCGTACGTCGCGAACGCCTCGGCGGTGGCCGGGGTCCACACCGGGAGGGAGAAGTCGGCCGCGTCGGCGTGCGCCCCCCCGGCGGCGGCCACCTGGAAGAACGCCTTCCCGGCGCGGGTGGCCTCGGCCGCCAGCCGCACCTCCACCCGGTCGTGGGCGGGGACGACGACGCGCTCGCCGGGCTCGGTGATCGACACCCCGTCGGCGCGGGCGGCGACGTCGACCTCCAGCGGGCGGCCGGTCTGGTTCTGGATGACGACCGGGAGCTCGAAGCGGTCGCCGTAGTTGAGGAAGCGCGGGGCCGAGGGGCGCACCATCAGCGGCTGCCGCGCCACCACCCCGGACTCGCCCAGCCCGTAGCGCGCCCCACCCTCCACCGCCACCGCGATCACCCGGTATCGGGTGAGGTTCGAGGGGAGCTTGAAGGGGACCCGCACCCGCCCGTCGCCGTCGGTCCGCGCGTCGGGGGTGAAGACGGCGAGCGGATCGAAGTTGGTGCGGAGGGCGATCGGCGCCGCCGGCTCGCCGGGCGCGCCCACCGCGGCCCCGAGGGCGGCCCGCTGCCGGACCTGGCCGCGCTGCGCCGTCACCACGATCCCCTCCGCCGCCACCGGCGCGGGCGGGGC
>DATACF010000549.1:0-6294 GCA_036259235.1 Longimicrobium sp.
GCCGCGGCCGGGGCCGCCGCCTGCCGCTGGGGCGCGCCGGCGCGGGCGCGGCCGTCCTCGATGATGCGGAGGACGTCCTCCTTGGTGATCCGGCCGTTGGGGCCCGAGCCGGGGACGCTCGCCAGGTCGATCCCGTGCTCGGCCGCGATGGCGCGGACCGCGGGCGACGTCTGCGCCTCGGCCGTCGGCGCCGAAGCGACCGGCGTGTCGGAGGTCGCCTTCTCCTCGTAGCGCGCCGACGCGGCGAGCCCCGCCTCGGCCGCCGCGGGGACGGCGGCGCCGGCCTCCAGGAGGGCCAGGAGCTCGTTGACGCCGACGGTGTCGCCCTCCCGCTTCTGGATCTTCCCCAGCGTCCCGGCGGCGGGGGCGTTCACCTCGACGGTGATCTTGTCCGTCTCCAGCTCCACCAGCACCTCGTCCTTGGCGACCGCCTGGCCCTCCTCCTTGGTCCACCGCCCCACGGTGGCCTCGACGACGGACTCGCCCAGCGGCGGGACGCGGATCTCAACCGACATGCTTCGTCTCCACTGAAATTTAGGGGACAGGGGATAGGGGACAGGGTACAGCCCCCTACACCCTCGCTTCGCACTCCACTCGCAACCCGGGCCACGCCCCACCAGGAAACCGGGGACCGGAGCGCAGCCCTCGCAGGCTGTCCCCTGTCCCCTGTTCCCCGTCCCCTAGAGCTTCCGCTTGCCGATCAGCTGCGCGCGCATCGGCGCGGCGTCGGCGGGCACCCCCTCGCCCGGCGCCGGCGCGCCCGAGAGCGCGTCGCGGACGATGGAGGCCTGCCAGGCGGCGTGCCGGTGCGCGTACCCCTCGGCCGGGCTGGCCCGGTGGGGGCGCCCCGCGTAGCGCAAGGGGAGGTCGCCCACGATCTCGCGCAGGTACGGCTCCACGAAGCTCCAGGCGCCCATGTTCCGCGGCTCCTCCTGGAGCCACACCACCTCGCGGAGGGCGGGGAAGGCGCGGAGGGCCTCGGCCACCTCGGCGGCCGGGAAGGGATACAGCTCCTCCACGCGGGCCACGGCGACGCGGTCGATCCCCTCCCACCCCTCGCGCTCGCGGCGCTGCTCCTCGGTGGTGCCGTAGACGTCGGCGTAGACCTTCCCGCTGCACAGCACCAGCCGCGTCACCCCCTCTACCACGCCGCCGAAGGGCTGGTCGAGGAGCACCGGGTGGAAGCGCCCGCCCGAGAGCTGGTCGAGGCTCGCCGCGGCCAGCGGGTGGCGGAGGAGGCTCTTGGGGCTCATCACCACCATCGGCCGCGGGTCGCTCTTCAGGAGCGCGCCCTGGCGGCGGAGGAGGTGGAAGTACTGCGCGGCGGTCGTGGGGTAGACGACGCGGAGGTTGTCCTCGGCCGCGAGCTGGAGGAAGCGCTCCAGGCGGGCGCTGGAGTGCTCCGGGCCCTGCCCCTCGTAGCCGTGCGGCAGCAGCATCACCAGCCCGCTCGTCTGCCCCCACTTCTGGTAGCTGGCCGAGAGGTACTGGTCGATGATGACCTGCGCGCCGTTGACGAAGTCGCCGAACTGCGCCTCCCAGAGGACGAGCGCCGCCGGGTCGGCCACCGAGTAGCCGTACTCGAAGCCGAGGACGGCCATCTCGGAGAGGGGCGAGTTGTGCACCTCGAAGGACGCCTTCGCCTGCGGGAGGGAGGCCAGCGTGTCGTGCGTCGCCCCCGTCTTCGCGTCGTGGAGGACGGCGTGGCGGTGGCTGAAGGTGCCGCGCTCGGCGTCCTGCCCGGTGATCCGCACCGGGGTGCCGTCGGCCAGCAGCGACGCGAAGGCCAGCGCCTCGGCGTGGCCCCAGTCGATCTCGGCCTTCTGCGCGTCGAGCGCCTCGCGCCGCTTCTGGAGGACGTTCTTCTCCAGGCGGGCGTTGGGGGCGAACCCCTCGGGGAGGGCCAGGAGCCCGGCGTTCAGCTCGCGGAGCCGATCGGCCGCGACGCCGGTCTCGGCCGGGGCGGCGGGGTGGCCGTTGGGCGAGGGCTCGTCGCCGTGGCCGGCGTGGGCGCCGTTCCCGGAGAGCGACTCCAGGACGCGCCCCAGCTCGTCGATCACCCGCTGGAAGGCGGCGTCGGCGTCGGCCTGGGTGAGGACGCCCTCCTCGACCAGCCGCTTCGCCAGCACCTCGCGCGGGGCGGGGTGGGTGCGGATCGTCTCGTAGAGGACCGGCTGGGTGAAGAGCGGCTCGTCGCCCTCGTTGTGCCCCCAGCGGCGGTAGCCGACGAGGTCGATGACGAAGTCCTTGCCGAACTCCCGGCGGAAGGCGAAGGCGAGGCGCGCGGCGGCGAGGCAGGCTTCGGCGTCGTCGGCGTTGACGTGGACGACGGGAACCTCGAAGCCCTTGGCCAGGTCGCTGGCGTAGCGGGTGGAGCGGGCCTCGCCGGGGTCGGTGGTGAAGCCGACCTGGTTGTTGGCGATCACGTGGAGGGTGCCCCCCACGGTGTAGCCCTTGAGGCCGCTCATGTTGAAGGTCTCGGAGACCACCCCCTGCCCGGGGAAGGCCGCGTCGCCGTGGATGAGCACCGCGAGGGCCGCCGCCGGGTCGACCTTCGGGCGGCCGCCGGCGCCGGTGTCGTCCTGCGCCGAGCGCGTCATCCCCACCACCACGGGGTTCACGAACTCCAGGTGGCTGGGGTTGGGCGAGAGGCGGACGCGCACCGGGCGGCCCTCGACCTCACGCTCGTCGGTCCACCCCATGTGGTACTTGACGTCGCCCGAGGGCTCGTCGCTGTTCTGGGCGGCGTCGACCCCCGGCGCCTTCTGCGCGCTCTGGAAGGCGGCCACCATCAGGGCGTACGGCTTCCCCAGGACGTGGGTGAGGACGTTGAGGCGGCCACGGTGGGCCATCCCGATCACCACGTCGCGGGCGCCGCCGCGGGCCGCCTCGGCGATCACCTCGTCGAGGATGGGGACCATGGCGTCGGTCCCCTCGATGGAGAAGCGCTTCTGCCCGAAGAAGGCGCGGTGGAGGAACTTCTCGAAGCCGTCCACCTGCGACAGCCGCTCCAGGAGCGCCCGCCGCCGCTCGGGAGGGAGGGACGCGCGGAAGCGGCCGGTCTCGATGGCCTCGCGGAGCCACCGGCGCTCGCCGGCGTTCGGAAGGTGGTGGTACTCGTAGCCGATCGTCCCCGAGTAGATCTCGCGGAGGCGCCGGATCTCGTCGAGGGCGCTCCCCGAGCGGGGGTCGTGGCCGACGACGACGGCGGCGGGGAGCTGCGCCAGCTCGGCCTCGGCGACGCCGTGGAACTCGGGCGCCAGCGCCGGGTCGGGCGCCGGCGTGGAGCCCAGCGGGTCGAGCCTCGCGGCGGTGTGCCCGCGGGTGCGGATGGCGCGGGAGAGCTCGCGCGCGGCCACCAGCTTCTCGATCGCCACGCCGGGCGCGCCGGGGGCGGCCGCAGCGGCGGTCTCGGCCGGCGGGCCGTTGGTCTCGAAGTACGCGCGCCACCCGGCGTCGACCGACGAGGGGTCGCGGGTGAAGCGCTCGTAAAGGTCCAGCACGTAGCCCGCGTTGGGGCCGTGGAACACGCTGAAGTCGGACATGGGTCAACCCTCGTGCGGGCGCGCTCCGCGCGCGCCTGAACGCCCGCCGCGCCCTGTGTTTGTTCGGGCCGGGGGCCTGCCGGCGGTAACTTAACCTGCGGACATGCAAGCCGCTACCGGGCCGCAGCAAGATCCGCACGCGGAATTAATACAGTGCGAAAGTGCGAAAGTGCGTGAGTGCGTGAGTGCGTGAGTGCGTAATACCCATTCCCTGGACGGAATGTGCGGAGCAGGCGCTGAGAGGCAGTCGCATGCGGGAGAGGAAAGCCCGCGTTCCACCGTGGAACCATGGGCGGAGATGAGTATCGAATGTTTCTCGAAGAGGCCCCTTCGGTCATCCTCACGTCGATCCGCGTCCGCCCGCCGCGTCCGCGACTTCAAGGATCGCGAACTACGTGATCAGGAGGGTCGGCGCGGAAGTCGGCCCCTGCTCCACATCCCCCCGATCACGCAGTTTGGCAGGGGCTGGGCGAGCACGAGACCCTGATCGTGGGCGAGAATCGATCGCACGATCCGATGCGGCATCGGGTGTGAGTGCGGGGAGGCACAAAAGCGGAGCGCCGCCCCTCCTTGCGGATGGGCGGCGCCCTCTGTCCGGGTCGTTGTCTCGCTCGGGCCGTTCAGCGCGGGCTTCTGGAGAGTCTGCCGCGTCGGGCTTCTGGCCCGACCCCCGGATTCGCCATCCGGCTCCTTCGGCCCCGCTGTCGCCTCGGGCTTTGGGCCCTCGGCGGCGGGTGCGGCAGCGACGTCGTTGCCTCGCGACCCTCGTCCGTCTCCTTCCCGAACAGTCGCAGTCCCTTCGGCCGTTCTCACGTTCCGGTCCGGACCCCTGCTTCCCCGCGCGGTCATTGCCGCCCTGGTCCACTGCGAGCCGTCCCGTCCCGATCCACGAGCGTCCTCGTCCGCGGGCGTCCCCGCGGCGGCCTCGGTCCTGCGCCTGGAACCATGTATAAAGCGCGGCCGCGGGGGCGTCAAGGATCTTGTTCGTGGGCGGAGCATGGATTCGGAAGACGATTCATCCCAACCACTTACGCCGCATCGGAGAAAACCCGGCCCCAGCGTGCCTGGAAAAGCCCGGGCCGGCGGCTCCGAACCCGCTCCTCCCCGTTCTCCCGACCGCCCTCCACGCCCCTCCTGGCGGAAACCGTGTCCCGCCGGTGGCGTAAACTCCGCGAATGAGTTAAATTTCAGTGTTGTATCGGAAGAGGACCGAGCGGTGCTCGGGGCCGCGCCGAGAAGCGCGGCTTTTTTCGCGGGAGCACCGGAAGGACGAGGACACGTAACGGGCGGCACGAGAGCACGCGAAAGGGCGCAACGAGGCGCCGCGCGCCGGCCCGAAGCGGATGGACCCGGAAAGACGAGCCCGGGCCAGGAAAACACCCACAAGGAAACGAATGCGATTCACCGAGCTGAACCTCGCGCCCGAGCTGGTGCGAAACGTCACCGCGATGGGCTACGAGACCCCCACGCCCATCCAGCAGCAGGCCATCCCCTCGGCGCTCGACGGGCGCGACGTGCTGGGCCGGGCCCCCACGGGGACCGGGAAGACGGCGGCCTTCATGCTCCCCACCCTCAACCGGCTGCGCGGTCGTGAAGGGCTGCGCGCGCTGGTCCTCTGCCCCACCCGCGAGCTCGCCATCCAGGTGGCCGAGAACGCGAAGCAGTACGCCGAGCGCACCGAGCTCTTCGTGGGCGTCGTCTACGGCGGCGTCCCGCTGGAGAAGGACCTTCGCGACCTCCGCGCGGGGATCGAGGTGCTGGTGGCCACGCCCGGGCGCCTGATCGACCACCTGGAGCGCGGCAACGTCGACCTCTCGGAAGTCGAGGTGCTGATCCTCGACGAAGCCGACCGGATGCTCGACATGGGCTTCCGCCCCCAGATCGACCAGATCCTCCGCCGCGTCCCCAAGAAGCGCCAGACGCTCTTCTTCTCGGCCACCATGCCGAACGCGGTGAAGTCGCTCGCGTACGACATGCTGGTGGAGCCGGTGAACGTCGAGGCGGCGCCGAAGGTGACGACCGCCGAGGGGGTGGAGCAGTTCGTCTATCCCGTGGAGCCGCGGCAGAAGCCGGAGCTCCTCCAGCACGTGCTGAAGCAGCCGGGGGTGGAGAGCGCGCTGGTCTTCGTGCGCACCAAGTTCGGCGCCGATCGCCTGGCCACGCAGCTGACGCGCGCGGGGCTGGAGGTCGAGGTGATGCACAGCGACCGGAACATGGCGCAGCGCGTCCGCGCGCTGGAGTCGTTCCGCGAGCGGACCGTCAAGGTGCTGATCGCCACCGACGTGGCGCAGCGGGGGATCGACGTGGAGGGGATCAGCCACGTGGTCAACTTCGACGCCCCCAAGGACCCCGAGGGGTACGTCCACCGCGTGGGCCGCACGGCGCGCGCGGGCGAGAAGGGGGTCGCCATCACCTTCATGTCGGGCGGCGAGATCGGCGACGTGGCGGCGGTGGAGCACCTCCTGGGGCACCGCATCCCCCGGGTGCACGTCCCCGGCTTCTCGCTCCTGGGCGAGGGCGAGGAGGAGAAGATGGAGCTCCCGCCGACCCAGAAGGAGGTCCGCGCCGCGCGCGGCCGCCGGATGGGGACCAAGGCCGGGAAGGAGCTCACCCCCGAGGAGCTGGAGAAGCTGCTCAAGGTCGGCTGAGCACGGACCTCCGTCCGGCGTGACGGTGTCCAAGGGGCGCCCCGAGTTTTCGGGGCGCCTCTTTTTTCGTGCGCACGTGCCAGGGGACAGGGGACAGGGGA
>DATACF010000550.1:0-1704 GCA_036259235.1 Longimicrobium sp.
GCTCTGGCCTGGGGTTTGGGTTGGAATGCGGAGAAGCCCCTCTCCCGCGTCGATGGCGGGGGAGGGGCTTTTCCGATGTCGACGACGATTCAGCGCGAGAGGAGGCCGGAGCCGCGGTAGCGGGCGGTGCCGTTGCCGAGGACGCGGCGGGTGTAGCCGTTCTCGGGGTCGCGGCCGCGGCGGAGGTCGCGGTCGACGGCGCCGTCGCCGCGGTTGTAGGCCAGGAGCGCCAGGCGGAGGTTGCCGTCGTACTTGGCGATGAGTTGGCGGAGGTAGCGGCACCCGGCGCGGAGGTTGGCCTCGGGCTCCATGATCCGCTCGGCCGTCGTCATCCGCCGGTCGAGCCAGCGGGCGGTGTACGGCATCAGCTGCATCAGCCCCAGCGCCCCGGCGTGGCTGCGGGCCCGCGGGTTGAAGCCGCTCTCGGCGCGCACCAGCCGGAAGGCCAGCTCGGGGTCGATCCCCTCCTCGCTCGCCACCCGGTGGATGTCGCGCGCCAGCTCCGCCGGGATCCGGTACCGGAGCGAGAAGGCGAAGGGGCCGCCGTTGAGCTCGCGGAAGCGCCGCGCCTCGTCGCGCAGCCGCGTCCAGAAGCCGCGGCTCCCCACCGCGGGGTCGGCCTCCGGCGGCCGCGCGCTGTCGACGGGGACGCCCAGGAGGCGCGGGCCGCCGGGCTTGCCGTTCGAGACCGCTTCCTGGGCCCCGGCGGGGACGAACCCGGCCAGGAGCCCGCAGAGCGCCCACACCGCCGGCCGGAAGGACGGTGTAGCCATGGTGGTCGTACGCAGGGTTCACCTCCTTGAGACGGGAACGCAGGCCACCCGGTACAACGGGGCGGGAAGGTAAGCGCCCACAGGCATCGGTCAAGGGGCACCCCCTTTCGCAACGCCATGTGTTCACCCACTTTGGCCTGCACGGACGCGGAAAACGGGGCTTGAGCGCGAGGGGTATGGCCGACCCCGCGCGCCGGGCCGGCTCGCGCCTTTGGCGCCGCCGGCCTACGTTTTCCACCTCGGACGCGCGGCCCTGTTGCAGGCGCCGTGCCATCTCCATCACTGCTACCCCGTCTCCCGAGCCGATGTCGTTGTCCCGCTTCCGCTTCCCCGCCGCCGCGGCGAGCCTCGTCCTCGCCGCCGCCCGCCCCGCGCCCAGCGTCGCCCCCGCGCGCGCCACCCAGCGCGAGAGCCCGAAGCCCCCCGCCTGGTGCCCGGCCGTGGCGAAGGGGCGGTCGAAGTCCGGGAGCGTGGAGACGCTCACCACCCCGCCCGCCGCGTTCCCCCAGAGCGCCGACGCGTTGGAGCGCACCACCTCCAGCGTCTCCACCGCGCCCAGCTCCACCAGGTCGAGCGAGGTGCGCCCGTCGGGCTCCGTCTCGGGGACGCCGTCCTGGAGGACGCGGATCCCCCGCGTGGTCCCCGCGTTGGAGCGCTCCCCCGCGCCGCGGGCGCCGTAGCCGCGGATGGTGATCCGCACGTCCACCCCCCCGGCGCGCGACTGCGCCAGCACCCCGGGGACGCCCCGGAGCGCCTGGTCGATCCGGAGCCCCCCCGCGTCCTCCACCGCCCGCCGGTCCACCACCGTCACCGCCAGCGGGACGTCGAGGACGCGCGCCGGCGTCCGCGTCGCCACCGCCGTCACCTCGGGGAGGCGGTGCGGGAGGGTGTCGCGCCCCTCCGCCGGCGCCTGCGCGGCGAGCGGGGGGGC
>DATACF010000551.1:0-7027 GCA_036259235.1 Longimicrobium sp.
GGGCGCGTCGGGGTCCACGGGGCCGGCGGGGCGCGGGGCGCTCCCGGCGGGCGGCGCGGGCGCGCAGGCGGCGAGGACGGCCGCGGCCGCGACGGCGGAGATCCGGAGGGCGGGACGGGGCATCGGGTTCACTCCGGGGTCGCGGCGGTGCGGAAGGCGTGGAGGAGGTCGGGCGGAAGGGTGCGCGTGGCCCCGGCGCGGTCGATGGCGACGTGGGCGGTGCGCGCGCTGGCCAGCCGGGTCGTGCTCCCGTCCTCGCCCACCCGCGCCACCTCGTAGGCGAAGGCCACCCCGCGCGAGCGCACCTGCTCGAGGGTGGTGGTGACGCGGACGAGGTCGTCGTAGCGCGCGGCCGCGTGGTAGCGGACCCACGCCTCGGTGACGGCCAGGAGGACGCCCTCCTCGGCCTCGACCGCCGCGTAGCTCTTCCACATCCGCCGGATCAGCTCGGTCCGGCCGATCTCGCACCACGGCAGGTAGTTGGCGTGGTAGACGATCCCCATCTGGTCGGTCTCCGAGTAACGGACGCGGAGCTCGATGGCGCAGGACGGGGACGCGGACGACGACATGCGGGCCGGGGCGCGGGGTGGCTGGGGCTCAGGACGGGTGACGGAGGCCGGAGGGGATTCTACCCGCGCCCCGGGGGGCTGTCAAACGAAAGCCGCGCCGCCGCTTGTCGGGCCCCGGCCCGCGGCGTAGCTTGGCGCGCCTATGGATGAGAAGCCCGTCTACGTCGTCTCCGACGCCCACCTGGGCGCCGTCCCGCCCGAGACCGAGCGCGCCTTCCGCGCGTTCCTGGGCCACGCCGCCGGGGCCGCGTCCCTCCTCCTGATCAACGGCGACCTCTTCGACTTCTGGTTCGAGTACCGCACGGTGATCCTCCGCGAGCACTACCGGGTGCTGGCGAAGCTCGCCGAGGTGGTGGAGGCCGGGGTGCGGGTGGCGTTCGTGGGCGGGAACCACGACGCCTGGGCGGGGAGCTTCCTCCGCGACGAGGTGGGGGTCGAAGTCCTCTCGGGACCGGTGGAGATGACGCTGGGCGGGCGGCGCGCGCTGGTGGCGCACGGCGACGGGCTGGGGAAGGGCGACTTCAAGTACCGCGCGCTCAAGGCCGTCATCCGCCACCCCCTCTCCATCGGCGCCTTCCGCGCCCTCCACCCCGACCTGGGGAGCCGGATCGCCCGGGTGGCGTCGACCACCGAGCACAAGGCCGGCACCGGCGACGCCGCGGCGCGGGGGCGGGCGCGCTTCATCCAGGGGTGGGCCGAGGAGCGCCTCCGCGAGGACCCGGGCCTCCAGCTCGTCCTCGCCGGCCACGCGCACGTCGCGTCGATCACGGAAGTGGAGCCGGGGCGCTTCTACGTCAACTCGGGCGACTGGCTGGGAGAGCGCCGCAGCTACGTCGTCCTCCCCCCCCGCGGCGGCGCGCCGGAGCTCCGCGAGTGGACGGGGTGACACGAGGCCGCCTTCCTCCCGTTTCTCCCGCTCCCGTGTGAGCGCGGGCTCCGCGGGAAGGCTCTCACAGGGGACACGGAGGACACAGGGGGGCCCGGTGAATGCGCCGGGCCCCTCTGTGTCCCCTGTGAGGGTCCAGCCGTCGGCGGGCTCCGAGGGAGCGACGAGACTCGGGGCCGGCGCATCCGCTCGCGAATCCGCTATCTGCCCTGCAGCCCCATCGCGATCAGCGCGCCGATGAGCCCGGAGCCGATGGCGCCCGCGAGCCAGCGGTAGAAGACGGCGCCGAAGTGCCTCCGGTGGTAGGCGACGAGGTAGTGGACGGTCTCCAGAGGACGGAGACCTCGATGAACGTAGGTGACGAGGCCGCCGGGCGCGGCGGGCGGGACGGTGGAGACGAGCGCCGCCCGGGGCGGGAGGCGGACGTTCACCCGCAGCTCGTCGCAGGCGATGTTGAAGATCACCCAGTCGGAATAGCTCACCGTCACGCTCCGCCACCCGTCGGCCACCACCGACCGGATCACCGTCTCGTAGCCGAAGCCGAAGACGTAGCTGTCGTACGTCCGCACCGGCGCCCGCAGCCGCACCTGCACCTGCGTCCCCCCGTTCTCCCCCGGCGCGGTCCGCGTCTCCAGCCCGCCCGCCGCGTCCCACGCCCGCACCTCGCCGATCTCCGCGGCGTCGACGGGGACGTTGTAGTACCAGTAGAGCGCGGGGACGTCGCCCAGCGTCTCCAGGTGGCAGTCGTAGCGGTACCGCGCCCGCCGCGGGTCGTCGGCGCGGAGCTCGACGTCGACCGTGGAGGCCAGGAGCCGGAACCCCCGGTTGGGCGGGATGGCGTCCCGGTACTCCTGCGGGGTCACGGCCTCGGCCGCGTCGGCGGCGGGGGCCGCGGAAGGGACGGTGTCGAGCATCGTCTGGGCTGGCTGGGAAAAGGTGGATGGATGGCGGAAACGACCGCACGCGAGGGCGTAAAACACCCGCGCGTGCGTGTACTGCGGAGCCGCCGGCGGGGGGCGCCGGCGGGAGAGCTCTGGACAGCGCCGGGGCGCGGGGGCTCAGCGCCCGCCGCCCCCCGCCCCACCCGGCTGGTTCACGTCGACCTTGATGCCCATTGGGACCTCTCGCGGTTGGAGAACAAACTGGACGACACCGCCAAGTCTAACGGGGTGGGGGCGGGATGTCAATATGGACGTGCGGAGAGCCGCGTGGGGCCGCTCACGCCGGGGCGGGCGCGGCGATCTCGACGTGCGCGACGGGGAGGGGCTCGCCCCAGATGCGGGCGACGACGGGGGCGACCTCGGCGGGGTCGCCGGTGGTGAGGACGCGGAGGCTCCCGACCCCGCCCTCGGCCAGGCGCCCGGCCTCGCCGAGGACCTGGCGTACGCGGCGGGCGATGGCCTCGCCGCTGTCGAGGATCTGCACGTCGGGCCCCAGCGCCTCGGCGATGGCGTCGCGGACGAAGAGGTAGTGCGTGCACCCCAGGACCACCGTGTCGACCCCCGCCTCCTTGAGCGGCGCGGTGAGCTCGGCCAGGCGGGCGCGGAGGAGGTCGGTGTCGAGGTGGCCGTCCTCGATGAGGTCGGCGAGCCCCGGGCAGGGCTGGGGGATCACCCGCGTCCCGTCCGCGTGGTTCTCGATCAGCCGGGCGAAGCGCTCGGAGCGCAGCGTCCCGACGGTGGCCATCACCCCCACCTTCCCCGCGCGGGTGGCGCGGACGGCGGGCTTCACCGCGGGCTCCAGGCCCACGACGGGGATCGACAGGTGCTCGCGGAGGGTCTCGAGCGCGGCGCCGGAGGCGGTGTTGCACGCCACCACCAGCGCCTTGGCGCCGCTCGCCTCGATCCACCGGCCGATGGCGAGGGAGCGGGCGCGCACCTCCTCCGTCGTCCGGTCGCCGTAGGGGACGAAGGCGCTGTCGGAGACGTAGAGGAGCTCCTCGGCGGGGAGGGCGCGGCGGAGCTCGCGGGCGACGGAGAGGCCGCCGATCCCGGAGTCGAAGACGCCGACGGGGGCGGCGGGGCCGCTCACGGGCCGACGGGGAAGGAGGCCTGGAGCTGGAGCCCGCTGCCCTCGGGGCCCGGCTGGACGCCGACGTGCTCGTCGAAGTCGCGGAGGTGGGTGGCCACGAAGGCGTCGGCGCCCGAGAAGAAGAGCCAGAAGAGCGAGAGGGTGATCCAGTCCTCGCGCTGGGCGCGCCGGTCGCGCACCAGGCCGCTGGTCTCGCCCTCGACGAGCTGGCCGCTGGCGATGAGGGCCCGCTCGCGGGCGCGGGCCTCCTGGAGGCGGCGGTCGCTCTTGTAGACCATCCACAGGCTCCCCGCCTCCAGCGCGAAGTAGACGGCGCCGCGCCCCGGGGCGCCGATCGACGACTGCCCCCACCCGGGGAGGACCAGCGAGCGGAGGAAGGCGTCGCGCGGGCGGATGCGGCGCCGCGCGGCGGCCGTGTCGGCGCCGGGGGCGCGGGCGACCACCGTGGCCGGGTCGACGCGGAGCGGGCGCGCGGTGTCGGCCGGGACGGTGTCGGGGCGGGCGGCGCGCGCGGTGTCGCCCGTGGTCACCTGGGCGCGGGCGGGCGCGGCGGCGAGAGACAGGGCCGCCAGCGCGCCGAGGAGGAGCCAGGTACGGGGAAGGGCGATCATTCGCGTCGGGTTCGCAGAAGGCGTACGATTCGGCGGCGAGCCGTTGCAAGCGCCGGTCCGGCGGCTTGGGCCCGAAAGCTACCGTTGTACCTGCGCGGGCGCAAAATCGTTCTCCCGCGCGGAGCAAAGCGTGGGCGCGCGTGTACCAGCGCGCGGCTTTTCGGGACGGTGGTGATCCCGTTCTTCTTCCGAACCCGAGTCGATGATGATGAAGCTCCCAGCGACACGCCTCGCCTCCGTCCTCGTCCCCGCCCTCCTGGCCGCCTGCGCGACCGCCCCGCCTGCGCCGAGCGCTGGCGCTCCGCAGGCCGCGCGGGGGACGCTGGTGCTGATGGGGACCACCGACCTGCACGGGTGGCTCCTCCCGTACGACTACTACACGGGGAAGGCGACGAGCAACGGGCTCGCCGCGCTCGTCCCGCTGATCGACAGCGTCCGGGCGGCGAACCCCGGGCGGACGGCGCTGGTGGAGTCGGGCGACCTCCTCCAGGGAAATCCGCTCGACTTCGTCTACTCCAAGCTCTCCCCCGGCGAGACGCACCCGCTGGTGGCGGCGATGAACCTGGTGGCGTACGACGCGGCGGCCATCGGGAACCACGAGTTCAACTACGGGATCCCCCACCTGGCCCAGGCGGTGGAGAAGGCGTCGTTCCCGTTCCTGTCCGCGAACATCTTCCGCGCGGGGACGGAGGAGCACGCGTACCGGCCGTACACGATCCTCGAGCGGACCGTGGCGGGGAGGGCGGTGCGGATCGGGGTGACGGCGGTGACGCCGCCCGGGGTGCTGATCTGGGACCGCGACAACGTCCAGGGGCGCCTCGACTTCCGCGACATCGTCACGAGCGTCCGCCCCGTCGTGGCCGAGATGAGGGCGCGGGGCGCGGACGTCGTCCTCGTGGCCGCGCACAGCGGGCTGGAGGGGTCGAGCTACGACACCGCGGCGACCGGCGTCCCCGTCGAGAACGCCGCGGCGGCGATGGCGCGCGAGGTGGCGGGGATCGACGTCATCTTCATGGGCCACTCGCACCGCGAGGTGGCCGACACGACGATCGGCGGCGTCCTGGTGCAGCAGGCGAAGAACTGGGGGACGTCGCTGGCGGTGGCCGACCTCGACCTCGCGTGGGACGGGGACCGGTGGACGGTGGCGGCGAAGCGCGGGAAGGTCCTCCGCCCCGCGCCGGGGGCGACCTCGCCGCGGCTGGAGTCGGCGCTCGCGGAGGCGCACGAGCGGACGAAGGCCTATGTATCGCGCCGGATCGGCACCTCGACGGCGGAGTGGACGTCGGAGTCGGCGCGGACGCGCGACACGCCGATCCTCGACCTGATCAACGAGGTGCAGCGGAAGGTGACCGGCGCCGACCTCTCGTCGACCGCCGCCTTCTCGCTCTCCTCGCGCATCCCCGCCGGGCCGGTGACGGTGGCGGACGTGGCGGGGCTGTACGTCTACGACAACACGCTCAAGGCGGTGCGGATCTCGGGGGCGCAGCTCCGGGCGTACCTGGAGAAGAGCGCGGAGTACTACCTCCCCTGCCCCGGCGGAAGCTGCGCGCGGGTGACGAGCACCGAGGTGCCGGGCTACAACTTCGACGTCGTGAGCGGCGTCGACTACACGCTCGACCTCACGAAGCCGGTCGGTCAGCGGGTGACGCGGCTGGAGCGCGGAGGGCGGCCGGTGGCGGCGGCGGACAGCTTCACGATCGCGCTCAACAACTACCGGGCGAGCGGGAGCGGAGGGTTCTCGATGCTGATCGGGGCGCCGGTGGTGTACGACCGGGGCGAGGGGATCCGCGAGCTCCTGATCGCCGAGATCGAGCGCCGGGGGCGGATCGCGCCCGAGGACGTCTTCCGGAAGAGCTGGGAGATCGTCCCCGCCGCGCTGGCCGAGCGCGCGGCGGCCGAGCAGCGCGCGGGCGGCGGGCGGTAGTCGGCGGTCGAAGGGGAGCGAGTGGACCCGGACCGCGTTTCGACCGGACCCGTGGCGGGGCGGGGATTCGGCGAAGCTCGGCGGAGGAGATCCGCGCAGGTATAATGCAGGCGGGGCGCGTCGGGAGGGACGGGGCGCGCGCCGCTTCTTGCAGCAGCGTCCGGGCAGTTTTCCGCAGGATCACCGAGAAAAATCCAGACGGAGGCCGCGTGCTCCCCATCAGCGACGAGAACCCCACCGAGATGCGGCCGTACGTCACGGTCCTCCTGATCGCCCTCAACGTCCTGGTCTGGTTCCAGGTGCAGGGCGCGGGGATGACCGAGGCGGCGCTGGTGCAGTCGGTCAACGAGTACGGCACCGTCCCCTGCGAGGTCACCGGCGCCTGCCAGGTGGCGGGGAACTACGGCGCGGGCGCCCTGCTGACCTCGATGTTCATGCACGGGAGCTGGGAGCACATCATCGGCAACATGCTCTTCCTCTGGGTCTTCGGGAACAACATCGAGGACTCGATGGGGCACGTGCGCTTCATCGCCTTCTACCTGATCTGCGGGCTGGCGGCCGGGGCGGCGCACATCCTCTTCTCCCCCGCCTCCCAGATCCCCGCGGTCGGCGCCAGCGGCGCCATCAGCGGCGTCATGGGCGCGTACATCGTCCTCTACCCGAAGGCGCGGGTGCGGACGTGGATCCCCCCGTTCTTCCTGGTGAACCTGAACGCCCTCTTCGTCCTGGGCTACTGGTTCTTCCTCCAGCTCCTGATGGGCGCGGCCTCCTTCGGCGCCCAGTACGGCGAGGAGGGGGGCGTGGCGGTGTGGGCGCACGTGGGCGGCTTCGTGGCGGGGCTCGCGCTGATCAAGCTCTTCCAGAACCGCACGCTGGTGGAGGCGCGGAAGCACAAGGTGAAGCTCGCCCGCGAGGAGGTGGCGAGAATGGAGTGGCGCGCCTAGAATACCCGCCCATCCGTCCCGTTCGCGCTCCGCGGCCGGCGCCCCGTCCGGCCGCGGCCGTT
>DATACF010000552.1:0-2676 GCA_036259235.1 Longimicrobium sp.
CCGGGCTCCGGCCGCGGCGCGGGGGGCGTCCGGAAGGCGGGGGGCGCCGGGAAGGGCCCGGGGGCGCCGGGGATGTCGAGCTTCATGGCTTCGCTCCTCCTCCTGATCGCTTCTCGAGAACCGTCCGGGCCCGTCACGACACCTCGACGGAGCGCTCCATCACCAGCACCGCGTCGCCGGCCCCGGGCGCCGCGCCTCCGCGGCCGCCGCGCTCCACGTGGACCACGCGGAGGTCGTAGCGCCCCGGCGGGAGGCGGTCGATCCGCGCCGTGTAGGCGAGGTAGACCTCCCGCCGGGGGCAGGCGCGCCCGTCGGGCTCGGCGACCACCAGGAGCGTCAGCTCCCCGCCCGCGCGGGCCACGCCGGCGGCCAGGACGCGGCACGGGGCGGTGAGGGCGATCGTCCGCCGCACCGCCACGGTGCTCCGTCCGCTCTCCACCGCCGCCACCGACTCCCCCCGCGCCGCCTCCCGCGAGAGCGGGCGCGCCTCGAGGGTCACGCGGGCGGGGGCCTCCCGCCCGGTGCACGCGGCGAGGAGGAGACAGACGGGGATCGCGAAGGGTGCGCGCAACGGGCCACTCCGGGGACACGGCCGCCTCGGGATCGGACGATAGCTCCCGGGGCAGGGCGCGGGCCGGAGCGGCGGGCGCGGCGAAAGGCCAGCGGCGGCGCCGAAAAGCGGGCGCCCCGCCTCCGGGGGGAGGCGGGGCGCGTGTGCCAGGGTGTCACGGCGCGGGAGGCGGGCGCGTCACCCGGTCTCGTCCGCGGGCCCATCGGGGACGCCCTGGGCGGCGTACTCGTCGAGGCGGCGGTAGAGGGTGCGGCGGGGGATCCCCAGGAGCTCGGCGGCGCGGGTCTTGTTCCCGCCGGCGCGGCCGAGGACCTCGAAGATGTAGTCGCGCTCCAGCTCGGCCAGGGTGAGGCCGCGCTCGGCCGCCGAGCGGACCACCTCGCGGTTCCCGGAGGCGCGGCGGATCTCCTCGGGGAGGTCCTCGGGGCCGATCTCGTCGCCGGGCGCGAAGACGAGCACCGACTCCAGCGTGTTCAGGAGCTGGCGCACGTTCCCCGGCCAGGCGTACCCCGCCAGGAGCTCGCGCGCCGCCGGGGAGACCGTCTTCGCCCCCAGCGGGCCCGCGGCGGCGCGCGCCAGGAAGGCGTCGACGAGCGGCCCCACGTCGCCCGGCCGCTCGCGCAGCGGCGGGAGCTCCAGGCTGAGGACGCGGAGGCGCCAGTACAGGTCCTCGCGGAAGCGCCCCTCCTCCACCTCCGCCGCCAGGTCGCGGTGGGTGGCGGCCACGATGCGCACGTCCACCCGGCGGGCCTTGACCTCCCCCACCCGGCGGACCTCGCCGGTCTCGATGGCGCGCAGGAGCTTGGGCTGGAGCGCCGGCGGGAGCTCGCCGATCTCGTCGAGGAAGAGCGTCCCGCCGTGGGCCGCCTGGAAGAGCCCCTGCTTGTCGGCGCCCGCCCCGGTGAAGGCGCCCCGGACGTGCCCGAAGAGCTCCGACTCTAGGAGCTGGTCGGGGATGGCGCCGTAGTTGACGGCCACGAAGGCCCCGCGCCGGCTCGCCCGGTGGACGGCGCGCGCCACCAGCTCCTTCCCCGTCCCGCTCTCGCCGCCCACCAGCACCGGGGCCGGCGAGGGCGCCACGCGGGCGATCCGCTCGAAGAGGGCGCGCATCGGGGGGCTCGTCCCCACGATCCCCTCCAGGTGCGCGCCCTGCTCGCGGACCATCCGGGCCCGCTCGCGGCGGGGGGCGCTCTCGCGCAGCGCCCGCTCCAGCGAGTCCAGGAGCGCCTGCGTGCGGAAGGGCTTCTCGAGGTAGTCGGCCGCCCCGGCGCGCGTCAGCTCCATGGCGTCGCGCACCGAGCCGAAGGCCGTCACCGCGATCACCGGGACCTCGGGGAAGGTGCGGCGGACCTCCTGGAGGAGGGCCTCGCCCTTCATCCCCGGCATCCGCAGGTCGGTGACCACGACGTCGGCGCCCTCGGCCTGGAGGCGCTCGATCGCCTCCCCCGCGCCGGCGCAGGGGAGCGCGCGGTAGCCGTGGGCGTCGAGCACCTCGGCGACGGTGTCGCGCAGGGGGGCGTCGTCGTCCACGACGAGGACGGTGTCGCGGGGAGCGGCGGGCTCCCCCGGGCCGGGGCCGGGCGGGTTCGTCATCCCGCCGAAGATGGCCTCCCCGGCGGCGCCGCGCGAGGGGGGGCCGCCGCCGGAGGGGCCCTACGCGGGGCGGGGCGCACCCGCCACCTCCGCCAGCACGCTGCGGAGCGCCTCGCCGTCGCACGGCTTGGCCAGGAAGGCGGCCGCCCCCGCGGCGAGCGCCCGCTCCCGGTACTCGGGGAGGACGTGCGCGCTCAGCACCAGGACGGGGATGGCGGCGGTGGCCGGGTCGCCCTTGAGCCGCTCGACCAGCGTCTCGCCCGGCGGGTCGTGGTCGACCTCGCTCAGCACGGCGCGCGGGCGGAGGGCGCGCGCCAGGCGCACCCCCTCCTGGAAGCTCTCGGCGGCGCGCACCTCGTAGCCGAAGTAGCGCAGCAGGACGGTGCCGATCTCGCGGCAGTCCGGGTCGGGGTCGACGAGGAGGACCGGGCCGGCCTCCGTCTCCGCGCCACGCATCCCCGGGGGGCGTGGACGGGCTCTCATGCGCAGCATGCCGCCTCCTTCGGTGCTCG
>DATACF010000553.1:0-8398 GCA_036259235.1 Longimicrobium sp.
CCGGAGCGCCCGCTTCCGCGCGCCGTCGGCCAGCGCCTCCACGCGCTTCGGGTCGGCGGCGAGCCTCCGGACGGCGCCGGCCAGCGCGGCCGCGTCGCCCGCCGGGACGAACTCGGCGCACCCGCTCCACAGCTCGCGGAAGGTGCCGATGTCGGAGAGCACCAGCGCGCACCCGTGCAGCGCGGCCTCCAGCGGCGCCAGCCCGAACGGCTCGTAGCGCGAGGGCGCCACGTACAGCCGCGCCCGCCGCATCCACCCGTCCACCTCCGCCCGCTCCACCCGCCCGTGCACGACGACGTGCTCCGCGCTGAACGTCTCCCCGTGCGGCGCCACCGTTTCGCCCAGCACGTGCACCGGCGGGAATCCGTCATCCAGCATCCCCACCGCCGCGTCCAGCACGTCCACGCCCTTCCCCCGGTCCCACAGCCGCCCCACGCTCAGGATCACGCCGTCGCCCGCCGAAGCCGACGCCTCCTCCGGCGGCACCTCGATCCCGTTGTGGATCACCCGCGTGGCGCGGACGCCATAGTGCCGCCAGAGGAGCGTGGCCTGGTAGTGCGTCGGCGTCACCACCGCGTCGGCGCCGCGCACCCCGTCGCCCACCCACTTCGCGTACGCCGCCCACTCCGGCGGCGCCTCGCACCCGTGGATGTGCGTCCACCAGCTGAGGACGTCGCTGTGGACGGCGGTCACCACCGGCGCGGGGAAGCGAGCGGCGGCGTAGGCGAGCTGGTTCAGGTGGACGACGTCGGCCCCCCAGAGCCGCGCCAGCTCGCGGAGCCACTCGCCCGCCGCCGCCACGTCCTCCGCCGCGTCCTGCATCCACTCCAGCTTGTAACGCCGCCAGACGACCTGGACGCCGGCCGGGATGCGCGCCAGCCGCTCGTCGCGGGGCTCGCCGATCACCGCCATCAGCACCTCGTGCCCGGCCGCGTCGAGCTGGCGGGCCAGGGTGACGGTGTGGTCCCACACCCCGCCCACGGTGTCGGTGGTGACGAGGACCTTCATCGCCCGTAGATCCGGTCGAGGACGCGCGCGACGTCGACCAGCCGCTCGCAGGCGGGGTCGAAGCGCGCGCCGCCCGCCAGCCGCTCGGCCCAGTCGGCCGCCGCGCGCCCGCCCCACTCGTCCGGCGGCGTCGCCAGCGTCTCGCGGGCGGTGCCGTGGAAGAGCTCGGCGGTGAAGTCGTAGAACGAGCCGTCGACGTTCCGCAGCGCCGCGCCGCCGCCCGTGCCGTAGAACGCCGCCTCGATCACCGCGTCGCGCCCCGCCGAGACGCGCCACGAGCAGGCCAGGCGCACCGTCGCGCCCCCGGCCAGCCCGACCGTCGCCACCGCGTAGTCCTCGCACCGGTCCACGCGCCCGACGAGCGGCTCGCCGCCCGCGTAGAGGCGCCCGTCCACCGACTCCACCGCGGGGAAGTCCAGCGTCCAGAGGGCGAGGTCGACCAGGTGGACGCCCAGGTCCATCACGCACCCGCCGCCCGAGAGCGCGGGGTCGTAGAACCACGGTTTGTCGGGCCCGTAGGCGTTGTGGAAGACGAGGTCGACCGAGAAAACCTTCCCCAGCTCCCCGGAGACGATCCGCTCGCGGATCCGCCGCATCCCCTCGGTGAACCGGTACGACAGGTCCACGGCGAGGAGCCGGTCCGCCCCCCGCGCGGCGTCCACGACGCGACGAACCTCGTCCGCCGTCCGCCCCAGCGGCTTCTGGCAGAACACCGCGACCCCCGCCTCCAGCGCGCGGACCGACTGCTCCGCGTGCAGCGCGCTCGGGCTCGCGATCACGATCCCGTCCAGCCCCATCGCCAGCAGCTCGTCCAGCCCGTCGGCGACCTCCGCCCCCGGCGCCGCCTCCAGCGCCGCCACCCGCATCTCCTCCGACGGATCGGAGACGGCCGCCACCGTGCCGAAGCCGCTCCGGGCGATGGCCTCCATCCGGTGCCGGCCGATCCAGCCGACGCCCAGGAAGCCCAGGCGGGGAACTGATGTCGCCGCGGGGGCGGACGGGGTCTCGATCAGCGTGTCGGTCACGGGACGATCAGGGCCTTGAGGAAGCCGTCCGGCCGGTCGCGCGTGGCGTCGAGCGCCTCGCCCAGCCGGTCGAGCGGGAAGGTGTGCGTGTAGAGCGGCGACGGGTCGAGGCGCCCGGAGGCCACCGCGTCCACCGCGGCGCGGATCCCCTCCATGTAGACCTGCGGGTCGCGCTCGTGGGCGTTGATCACGTCGAGCCCGCGCCAGTTCCAGAGCTGCATGTTCACCTGGCGCGGCCCGTCCTGGTGGTAGCCCGCGACGACCAGCCGCCCCCGCTCGCGCGTGAGCTCGGCCGCGAGGTTGAGCGGCCACTCCTTCCCCACCGCCTCGATCACCCGGTCGCAGAAGACACCGTCCGTCAACGACTTCACCCGCTCGATGATCCGCCAGTGGTCGTCCATGGGGATCAGCTCGTCGGCCCCCATGTCGCGCGCCACGTCGAGCGAGAAGGGGCGCCGCGAGATGGCGATCACCCGCGCCCCCGCGTCCTTCGCCAGCCGCGTGAGCAGCGCGCCCAGGAAGCCGACGCCCACGATGGCGACCGTCTGCCCCTCGTGGACCTTGCTCCGGCGGAAGATGTTCATCGCGCACCCCAGCGGCTCGCCGGGGAACGGCTTCCCGTCGAGCGTCGCCGGGAGCGGGACGACCTGCGACGCGTCGGCCACGTCGTACTCCGCGTACGACTTGTACGAGAGCGCGGCCACCCGGTCGCCCACGCGCAGACCCTCGACCCCCTCGCCGAGCGCGTCGACCACGCCCCACCCCTCGTGCCCCATGGCGCCGGGGTCCTGGGGATACCGCATCCACTCCGCGCCCCCCCAGGGCGTCAGGTTCGACGCGCAGACCCCGCACCCCTCCAGCCGGACGCGCACCTGCCCGGGGCCCGGCTCGGGGACGGCGACCTCCTCGATCTCCATCTTCCCCGGACCGACCAGCCGGGCGGCCCGCATCGTCGCGGTGGCGGTCAGCATCCCGCTCACCTCGCCGCCGTGGCCTGGGCCAGCGCCGGCTCGGCCGGGACCGCCTCGCGGAGGCCGAGCACCGGGGAGGCGAGGTCGGCCTCGTGGAGCCACTCCACCAGCTTCTCCAGCCCCTCCTCCCACCCGGTCTCCTGCTTCCACCCCAGGACGCGCTCCGCCTTGGAGGTGTCGGAGACGTAGACCTTCTGGTCGCCCGGGCGCCAGTCGGCGTACGAGACGGGGACGCGCGAGCCGGTGATCTCGCGGAGGCGCTCGATGACGCCGCGCACCGACACCGCGTTCCCCGCCCCGCCGCCCAGGTTGAAGACCTCGCCGGCCACCGTGTCGATCCGGTCCATGGCCGCGCGCATCGCCCGCACCAGGTCGTCGATCCAGAGGATGTCGCGGACCTGGCACCCGTCGCCGTAGATGGTCACCGGCTCGCCCCCCAGGAGCGAGCGGGCGAAGTGCGCCACCCACCCCTGGTCCTCGGTCCCGAACTGGCGGGTGCCGTAGATGCAGCTCATCCGGAAGACCACCGTGGGGAGGCCGTAGATCCGCGCGTAGTCGTGCACGTACTGGTCGGCCGCCCCCTTGGAGCACCCGTACGGCGAGTGGAAGTCGAGGCGCGCGTCCTCGCTCACCCCGCGGCGGCCGTCGGCGTAGCGGTAGGCGCCCTCGAAGAGCTCCACCGGGACCTCCTCCATCCCCCCGTAGACCTTGTTGGTCGAGGTGAAGAGGACGCTCGGCGGGTTCAGCATCGTCCGCGCGGCCTCCAGGACGTTGAAGGTGCCGAGGATGTTGGTCTCCAGGTCGGAGGCGGGGTCGACCAGCGAGGTCGTCACCGCCACCTGGGCGGCCAGGTGGAAGACCTGCTTCGACTCGCGCACCAGCGCGCGGATGCGGGCGCCGTCGCGGACGTCCACCGTCTCGATCCGCACCCGGTCGCCGTGGGTCGCCTTGAGCCACGCCGCGTTCAGCCGGACGCCCTCGCGCGAGAAGTTGTCGGCCACGATCACGCGGTGGCCGTCGGCCAGGAGCGCGTGGGCCAGGTTGGAGCCCACGAAGCCGGCGCCGCCGGTGATCAGCACGTAGTCGCGCATCCCCTTCCTCATCGTCGTCCCCCTCATCAGAGCGTCAGTCCCCGGGCCGCCAGGTCGGCGGCGTGCGCCGCGACCGCGTTCTCGGGGCGCTCCTGCTCCTGGAGCCACCCCACCAGCTCTTCCATCCCCGCCTCGAAGGTCACCCGCGGCTCGTAGCCGAGGACCTCGCGGGCGAGCGAGATGTCGGCGAAGCAGTTGCGGATGTCGCCCACCCGGTACTTCCCCGTCACCTCGGGCTCCAGCGGGCTCCCCAGCACCCGCCCCAGCGTCTCGGCCACCTCCCGGACGCTGACCGCGCGCCCCGAGCCGATGTTGAGCGCCTTCCCCACCGCCGCGTCCTCCTCGGCCGACAACAGGAGCCCCTGGACGACGTCGTGCACCGAGACGAAGTCGCGCCGCTGCTCGCCGTCCTCGAAGATCAGCGGCGGCTCGCCGTTCAGGAGCCGGGCGCTGAAGATGGCGGCGACACCGGTGTAGGGGTTCGAGAGCGCCTGGCGGGGGCCGTAGATGTTGAAGAAGCGGAGCGCCACGCTGGGAATCCCGTACGCGGCGCCGATCTGGAGGACCATCCGCTCCTGGTCGGCCTTGGTGAGCGCGTAGATGGAGGTGGGGTCGAGCGGCTTCTGCTCGTCGGTGGGGAGGGGGACGAGCGCCGACCCGTCGGGGTCGCGCAGCTCCCAGTCGCGGGCCTTGAGCTGGTCGAGGGTGCGGAGGTGGGTCCGCGGCTCGCGGCCGTCGGTGCGGACGTAGCGCCCCTCGCCGTAGATCGACATCGACGAGGCCACCACCACCCGCTCGACGCTCCCGCGGTCGTCGACCAGCGCCTGGAGGAGGTGCGCGGTGCCCAGCGTGTTGGTGGCCGTGTAGTCGGCGACCTGGTACATCGACTGCCCGACGCCGACGGCGGCGGCCAGGTGGTAGACGACCTCGACCCCCGCCAGGCTCCGGCGGACGGCCTCCAGGTCGCGCATGTCGCCGACGACCATCTCGGCCCCGGCGGGGACCCACGCGGGGAGCCGGCGGTCGGCCCCGTGCACCTGCGGGTCGAGGTTGTCGAAGATCCGGACCTCGTCGCCGCGCCGGAGGAGCTCGTCCACCAGGTGGCTCCCCACGAACCCCGCCCCTCCCGTCACCAGCACTCTGCGAGCCGCCACATCGTCCTCCCGTAGACGGTGATCTCCACGTACGAAAACCTCCAGCGCGCCCGGCGCCTCCCCTGCCGCCGGACGTCGTCTCCCTCATCCCTTCACCCGCCCCTCGTCACCCCCCGTCGCGCGAACCGTACGGCGGCGGCGCCGTCACGACCCCGCCGGCGCCAGGCGCGCGTCGTACTCGGCGGCCCAGCGGTGGATGCGCGAGTCGACCTCGTCGGCCCAGACGCCGGCCACGAGCCGCTGGGCCAGCCGCACCCCCAGCCGCTGCTCCTGGGTGCGCAGCGCCTCGGCGCCCAGCCCCTGGTCGAGGAGCCCGGCGGCCTCCATCTCGAGGGCGAACGCCAGCCGGTCGAGGTCGGTGAAGATCCGGCCGCGGAGCGCCGCCGCTTCGGGGGCCTCGTCGGGCGGGGGCGTGCTGAGCATGCCGGATGGGGTGCGGGTGAGAACCGGACAGCCGTCCCTCCCGCCCGCGTGAAGGTGCGCGGCGAGAGCGCCGCAGACCGGAGCAACATGCGTGCCCCGGAAACCTCCAGCAGTGGCGCGGAGTTAGGCGAGAGCGCCCGGGTTCATCATCTAAGTAGCTGATCTCGAAAGGTTTGTACGCCGAAGACCAAGTGGACAAGAATCGGACGGGACGACGGGGACGTGACAAGATCGGTTCCGGTCGAAGACGGCGCGCACGGTGCGTGGACACAGTGGGCACTTGCGCTCCTGCACGACCGTGACCAGGGCAGGAACACGAGGAGCGGCTCTGGACATTCTGTGACATGCGAAGTGCCAGCTCCTGAGTGTCAGGTTATGACCGAACTCAGGACTCACAGACTCAGGACTCTTCGCGCGACGGCGCGTTTGAACCTTTCGCCCGCGCCGCGCATCCCAGAAGGTGCTTGCCCGCGGGCCCCCGCGGGAGAGAGATTGGATCGTGCGGCGCCGGGCGGACCCGGCCGCCGCGCCGCGGCGTTTCCCCCCGAGCCCCCATCCCCGGCATGAAGACCCTCCCCCTCCTCCTGGCGCTCGCCCTGGCCGCCCCGGCGGCGGCGCAGACGGCGGCCCCCGACACCATGCGCTGGACGGTGCTGATGAGCGGCCGCCACGCGGGCGTCTACAAGCACTGGACCGAGCCCGGCGGCGAGCTCCGCTACTTCTACGAGTTCAACGACCGCGGCCGCGGCCCCCGCACCGAGACCCGCCTCCGCCTGGGCGCCGACGGACTGGCGACCTGGTGGGAGACGACGGGGCACGACTACTACAAGAACCCCTTCACCTCGACGTACCGGGTGGAGAACGGCGTCGCGAAGTGGGACAGCCGCAACGACAAGGGCGAGGCGCGGATCACGGGCCCCGCCCTCTACGGCGGCGGCGGTGGCGACGACGGGCTCTTCGTCCGCACCGTCCTGGCGAACGGCGGCGAGATGGCCGTCCTCCCCGAGGGGCGGGTGAAGGTGGCCCGCGTGGGCGAGCTCCAGGTGAGCGCGGGCGGGAAGACGCGGACGGTGGTGCAGTACGAGGTGTCGGGGATGGGCTTCGAGCCCTGGACGACGTGGCTCACCTCCGACGGGAAGTACTTCGGCTCCGGCGGCGGGTGGAGCGGCACCGTCGAGGCCGGGTGGGAGGACGCGCTCCCGCAGCTGGTCAAGGCGCAGGACGCCCGCGAGGCGGCCCGCTACGAGGAGGCCGCCCGGCGGCTGGCGCGGCGCCCGGCGGGCCCTCTCGTCTTCCAGAACGTGGCGCTCTTCGACGCCGAGGCGAAGACGCTCCGGCAGGGACAGACGGTGGTGGTGACGGGGAACCGGATCACCGCCGTGGGGCCGGCGGCGTCGGTGGCGGTCCCGGCGGGGGCCGAGGTGGTGGACGGGCGGGGGAAGACGCTCCTCCCGGGGCTCTGGGACATGCACGTGCACGCCGGGCTCTTCGACGGCGTCCTCCACCTGGCGTCGGGGGTCACCTCCGTCCGCGACCTGGGGAACGACACGACGACCGTCGCCGACCTGCGGACGAAGTGGGACGCGGGGACGGCGCTGGGGCCGCGGCTGATCACCTCGGGGTTCATCGACGGCCCCGGGCAGTACACCGGGCCCACGGGGCTCAAGGTCGCCACCGAGGCCGAGGCGCGGGCGGCGGTGGACACCTACGCGCGGCTGGGGGCCGAGCAGATCAAGGTCTACTCGTCGCTCGACCCCAAGCTCCTCCCCGTCATCATCGAGCAGGCGCACCGGCACGGGCTGCGGGTGAGCGGGCACATCCCCTGGCCGATGGTGGCCGAGCAGGCGGTGCGGGCAGGGGTCGACGAGCTTCAGCACGCCAACTTCCTCGTCCTCAACTTCCTGGGCGACACCATCGACACCCGCACCCCGGCGCGCTTCAACGTCCCCGCGCGGCGGGCGGCGGAGCTCGACCTGGGCTCGCAGCCGGTGCGGGACTTCGTGGCGCTGCTGAAGGCGCGCGACGTGGTGGTGGACCCCACGCTGACGGCGTTCGAGGGGATGCTGGTGGCGCGCGACGGGGAGGTGGCGCCGGCGATGGTGCCGGTGGTCGACCGCTTCCCCCCCGACGTGCGGCGGGGGATGAAGGGGGGCGGGCTCCCCGTCCCCGAGGGGATGGACGAGCGCTTCCGGGCGTCGTTCCGGAAGATGATGGAGTTCACGGCCCTCCTCCACCGCTCGGGGGTCCGCCTGGTGGCCGGGACCGATGGGATGGCGGGCTTCGACCTCCACCACGAGCTGGAGCTCTACGCCGAGGCCGGGATCCCCACCACCGACGTCCTCTACATCGCCACCCTGGGTGCCGCGAAGGTGGCCGAGCGCGACGACCGGCTGGGGTCGGTGACGGTGGGGAAGCTGGCCGACCTCGTCCTGGTGGAGGGCGACCCGGTGGCCAACATCTCCGACATCCGCCGCGCGCGGATGGTGGTGAAGGACGGCACCGTGTACGACCCCGCCGCGCTGTACGCCAACGTCAACATCGGCCCGTCGAAGTAGGGCGGGCGGGTTCGGACCGGTAGGACGGGAGGACCGCTCCCCGATCGATGGCGATCGGGGAGCGGTTCGGTTTTCGGGAGGCGAGGGGGGACGGCGCGCGCTCCGGCATCGCCGGCCCTCACCCCCCGGCCCCCTCTCCCAGGGGTCCTCCCAGGGGTTGGGAGAGGGGGC
>DATACF010000554.1:0-3216 GCA_036259235.1 Longimicrobium sp.
GCGCCCGAACCGGGCGGCGACGGCGGGAGGGCGGCGGAGGCGGGGGTGCGGCTCTGGCGACCCGGCATGTGGCTCCTCCGCGGGTGGGGCGGGCGCCCGTCGCTCCTCACGCTACGTCCTGGAGCGAGCGGCCCTGAAAAGGTCGGCCGGTGTTGACCAAGTGGTAAATAGAAGCTAGTATCTATTGTACGTCTGGTCAATAAATGTGCCCCGGCGCTGGGCCGGGGGAGCCGAGGAGAGGCCGGGATGCCGGGAAAGCGGGCTTCGGAGGACGTGCGGCGCGAGCAGATCCTCCGCGCCGCGTTCGAGGTGGCGTCGCGGGAGGGGATCGGGAGCCTGACCATCCGCGCCGTCGCGGCGGAAGCGGAGCTCAGCCACGCGCTGGTCCTCTACCACTTCCAGCGGAAGGAGCGGCTGGTGCACGCGCTCCTCGACTGGCTGATCGAGACCACCTCGGTGCTCCACGTCTCGGAGGACGTCTCCCGCTTTCCGCGGCCGCTCGACCGGCTCCACGCGCTCCTCCAGCAGGAGATGGCCCGGCTCTCCCACCAGCCGCGGCACACCCGGCTCTTCTTCGAGTACTGGGCGCTGGGGGCGCGGCACGAATGGGTCCGCACGCGGATCGGCGCGGAGCTGGAGCGCTACCGCGCGGCCTTCCGGACGATCATGGAAGAGCTCCTCGAGGCCGAGCCGGGGACCTTCGCCGGGGTGACGGCCGACGGGCTGGCCGCCGTGGCGGTGAGCTGGATCCACGGGTGCGCGGTGCAGGCGATGGTCGACCCCGGGCACTTCGACACCGACGAGTACCTCGCCGCCGTGCGCGGGATGGTCGGGCAACTCGCCTGAGCGAAAGGAGGGGCGCGCGCCACCCCTTTCGCCCGCGGGTCCCGGACGGTCGGGGCGATCCGAATCGCTCTTTGCCAGGAGGTTCAGGATGGACAGAGCCCTTGCGGCCGGGCTGCCGGACGAAGCCTCCGCGCCGTCCCCGGCCGCGGCGCCGCCCGCCGCCCGCGGGGCCGACCGGGCGAGGACGGCCCTCTCCTTCCTGGCGGCGGCCACCCGGACGCTGGCCGATTCGCTGGATGTCGAGACGACGCTGGCGAGCGTGGCGCGGCTCTCCCTTCCCCACCTGGGCTCCTGGCATCGCGCCCGAGCACCTGGAGCGGATCTTCGAGCCCTTCGTCCAGGTGGACGAGAGCCTCACCCGGGGCGCCGGGGGGACGGGGCTGGGGCTGGCCATCAGCCAGGAGCTGGCGGCCGGGATGGGTGGCGGCGTGTCGGTGGTGAGCGAGCTGGGACGCGGCTCCACCTTCACCCTCACCCTCTCGCGCGGACGGGGCTGACCCGCGCCGGCGGTGCCTTTCCCGGCGAATCCGACAAGGAAGCGAACGGCCATGGAGCAGACCATCCTCCTCGTGGAGGACAACGAGGACAACCAGGAGATCTACCGGATCATCCTCACCCACCACGGATACGCCGTCCTGCAGGCCTGGGACGGGGAGCGCGGGGTGACGATGGCCCGGGAGCACGGCCCCGACCTGATCCTGATGGACCTGACGATGCCGATCCTCGACGGGATCGAGGCGACGCGGATGCTGAAGGAGGACCCCGCGACCGCCACGATCCCGGTCATCGCCCTGACGGCCCACGCGTCGGAGGAGGACCGGACGGCCGCGGAGGCCGTGGGGTGCGAGGCCTTCCTCTCCAAGCCCGTCGAGCCCAAGAGGGTGGCGGCGGAGGTCCGCCGCGTCCTCGCGGCCGGGCGCGGGAGCGGCGGGCGGCCCGCCTGACCCGGGAGACGGGGCTCCGGGCCCCGCCCCTCTTCACCCACGTCCTTCCCCCCTCACGGCGCCAGGAGAATTCCCATGGGCAGGTTCGGGACGCGGACGCGGCGGTACCTCGCGGCGATCTGGCTCGGCGCCGCCGTGCTCGAGCTCGGCGTGCTCGAGCTGGCGCGGCGCACGCACGACTCGTGGGTCCTGCTGCTGGGCGTGCTCCTCCTCGCCCTCCCGCTCGCGGCCACGGACAGGACGCTCCACTGGCTGCGGAGGGCCCCGCGCAAGCGCTGGAAGCGCCACGACGTCGAGGCGGCGCTCGCGAAGACCGCGGAGGAAGCCCGGACCGGCGGGGCGTAGCGTCTCCCGCCGCCGCCGGTCGGCGAGCTGGATGTACCGCGTGGGGGTGGAGGCGATCCTCGGCTTCGACCGCCGCGGCGACACGCTCGCCATCCGCCCCTGCGTCCCCACCGGGTGGGGGAGCTCTCGATCGAGTACCGCTTCGGCCGGAGCGTCTACGCCATCACCGTGCACGATCCCGGGGAGGTGCGCCGCTTCGGCGCCGAGGTGCGCGTGGACGGGCGCGTCCTGGAGGGGGCGGAGATCCCGCTGGTGGACGACGGCGCGCGGCGTGAGGTGGAGGTGCGGCCGCGCTCCGTCTCTCCTGCGGCGTGATCCTGATCCGTGAGAACACGGGGCTCATACTCGATGCCGCATCGGAGGGTGCGACCGATCTCGCCCGCGATCGGTGTCCCGTGCTCGCCCCGACCTGGCCAGCTGCGTGATCGGGGGGATGTGGAGCGGCGGCCGGCTTCCGCGCCTGCTCTGCACATTCCGTCCAGGGAGCGGGTATGAGGCCGCCGTTCTTCCGGATCCGGTATCGCGATCAGTCGGCCGCCGACTCGTCGCGGACGCAGTCGCCGGCCACGGAGAGGTGGCTGACGAACATCCCCCGGTCGAAGCCGTCGGTGACGCGCGCGTCGGGGAGGGTGGAGAAGCGCGCGGCGAGGTCGTCCTCGGCCATCACCACCACGCCGTCGCCGGGGGTGAGGGCGGTGGCGCTCCAGGTCGCCACCTGGCCGTCGTCCTCCATCCCGGGGCCGTCGATCTCGGCGGCGACGAAGAAGGGGCGGACGAAGTTCCCCGCGCGGTAGGCCCGCGCGTTCCGGAGCGTCACCCCCTCCTCCCGCAGCGCGCCCTTCAGGAAGTCCATCATCCGCCCCGGCACCGCCAGGCAGTGCTCGGCGGGGTCGGTGAGCGGCGGCGCGAGGCCGACGTGCGGGCTCTCCCCGGGCGCGTACTCGGGCCCGGCTTCGCAGGCGGAGAGGAGGAGGGCGAGGGGGACGAGGAGGCAGGCGAGGCGCTTCATCGGCGAGGCTCCGGAAGCGAAAGGAGAGGTCAGCCGCCGGTGGTGTCGGCCGGGGCGGCCTCGGCGGCCGAC
>DATACF010000555.1:0-7559 GCA_036259235.1 Longimicrobium sp.
CCGGGGTGCCGCGCGTCGTCCTCTTCCACCTTCCCGAGTACCTCCCCGGCCCGGGGCGTCCGGCGGCGGGCCCCGGCTTTCTCCCCCGCGCGGACCTGGCGGGCCGGGTCCGCGACGCGCTGGCGACACGCCTCTTCCTCGGCATCCTGAAGGGGTACGTCCCCGCATACGACGACGCCCGCCGCGCCTGCGGCCTGGCGCCGCTGGGGACGGCGGCGGCGCTCGTAAACCAGTTCCACGCGGCCGACCGCCGGCTGATCCTGACCTCGGAGGCGTTCGACTTCCCCATCGCGCCGCCCCCGCCGAACGTCCGCTACGTGGGGCCCGTCCTCGACGACCCCGACTGGGCGGGCGAGTGGCGGAGCCCGTGGCCGGACGGCGACCCCCGCCCGCTGGTGGTCGCCTCCCTCTCGTCGACCTTCCAGGACCAGCGCGGCGCGCTCCGGCGGATCGCCGCGGCGCTGGGGAGGCTGGAGGTGCGCGGGCTGGTCACCCTGGGCCCGGCGATGGCGGGCGAGCGGCTCGACCTCCCCGCCAACGTCGTCGCCGTCCCCGCCGCCCCCCACGCCCGCGTCTTCCCCCACGCGGCCGCCGTCGTCACCCACGCGGGGCATGGCACGGTGATGCGGGCGCTGGCCCACGGCCTCCCCCTCCTCTGCCTCCCCATGGGGCGCGACCAGGACGACAACGCCGCCCGCGTCGTCGCGCGCGGGGCGGGGCTCCGGCTCCGCCCCTCGGCGAGCCCGGCGCGGATCGCCGCCGCGCTCCGCCGCCTCCTCGGCGACCCCGCGTTCGGGCGCGAGGCCGCCCGGCTGGGAGAGATCATCCGGGCGGACGTGGCGGCGGACCGGGCGGTGGCGGAGCTGGAGGCGGTCGGGCGCGAATAGCCCCCCGTGTCCCCCGTGCCCCCCGTGAGAGCCAGAAAACGAAAGACGGTCTCACGCAGAGAAGCAGAGGAGCAGAGAAACCCCTCTGCTGACTCTGCTCCTTTGCGTGAGACCATTCTATTTTGGCAGTAGGACGCGCGAAGGCCCGCGGAACCGGAGTCCCGCGGGCCTTCGTTTTTCGCCGAGGATCAGGCGTGCGTCAGGCGGTGAAGGAGCTGCCGCAGCCGCACCCGCCGGTGGCGTTCGGGTTGTTGAAGGTGAACCCGGAGCCCTGGAAGGTCGACACGTAGTCGATCTCGGTCCCCTGAAGGTACTGGAGCGAGAAGGGGTCGACGAAGAGCCGGATCCCCTGCGACTCCAGGACCAGGTCGTCCTCGCCCGGCTCGTCCTCGATGTTGAGGCCGTACTGGAACCCCGAGCACCCGCCCGGGAGGACGCCCACGCGCAGGCCGGCGCTCTCGCCCGCGCCCTGCTCCTCGATGTATCGGCGCACCTCGGTGGCCGCCGTGGCCGTCAGCAGGACCGGCGAGGCCGGGGCCTGGGTCTCCAGCGTCTCCGCCGTGCTCGGCGTCTCCGCCGTGTGGGTCTGCTGCTGCATCGCTCATCCCCGCTTCTGAAGTGTGTCGCGGGCTGCGTAACTCCCGCTGAGCAAAGGATTTGTAACCCCTGCACGCCCGCAGGTTCCGGGCCCGTGGGGGAAACTCCGTTCGTTCACCCATGAAGTATAAGCGGGTGTCCCGGAGGGATCAATCCTCCGGGCGGACCCGCCCGCCCTACGGCCGGGGCCGGAAGCTGGGATCGACCGGGACGTGACCTCCGTTGACCGCGCCCTTTACGTGGATGTGCGGCCCCCCCGGGAACTGGTCCCAGTGGTTGTTCACCGTGGCGAGGTCGGTGGCCGTCACGTGCGCGTCCAGCCCGATCTCCTTCGCCCAGTCCAGGATGGTCTGCGCATCGTCGGCGTCCAGGCGTCTCCGTCCGTTGAGCGTGGCTTCCTTGATGATCTGCCGCAGCACCGGGTGGTCGGCCGGCTCCCGCCGGGTGACGGCCGCGGCCACGTTGTCGACCTGGCCGTATCCCCCGCCCGGGGCGACCATCCCCAGGGCGAAAAGCCCGCCGGAGCCGAGCTTGTCCCACACGGAGGCGCACGGGTCGACCGCCGTCTTGGCGAAGTCGAGCGCGTCGGCGATCGACATCCCCAGCTCCACCACGCCCCAGATCGCCGCCGCGGCCAGGTGGACGGGAGTCTCCCCGCGGATGTCGACGTAGTTGACCGGGTCGCCGCGGACGTAGCGGTAGAGGTTGGTGTCCTTCCCGCCGAAGCCCAGCGGGTCGCGCGTGGTCCACCGCCCCGTGGCCGCGTCGTAGTCGCGCGCCCCGAAGCGGACCAGCCCCGTGTGCGCGTCCACCAGCCCGCCCGCGAAGCCGAAGGGCTGGAAGCCGGGGTTGGAGTCGCGGAGCACCTCGCCCCACGGGCCGTAGTCGAGCGCCTGGACGACCTCGCCGGTGGCCGCGTCGACCACCCGCCGGACGCTCCCCCGCTCGTCGGCCACCAGCGCGTAGGTGCGCCCCTCCCGGACCATGTAGTCGGGGACGTTGGGGCGCGTCCCGTAGACGAAGCGCGCCGCCACCCCCCCGGCCCCGTCGAGCTCGGCCACCGGGCCGGGGCCGCCCGAGTACAGGAAGCCCTGCACCAGCGCCCCGTCCACCCGCTTCCCCACCCGCCGCCCCACCCCGTCGACCAGGTACTCGACCCGCGTCCCCGCGGGGGTGCGCGCCTCCACCAGGAGCCCGCGCGCGTCGTGCGTGAGCCAGGTGGTGTCGGCCCCCACGGCCCGGAAGCGGAGCTCGCCGGCCGCGGTGTGGCCGTAGGCCGCGCCGCCGTACGCCGTCACCCGGTCCTGCGCGTCGTACGTCCCTTCGGCCACTCCGGCGGAAGACGTCGCGCGGAGGCGGTTCCCGTTGGCGTCGTACTCGTACGCCGCGAAGGGGGCGCCGTCGCGGGTGACCTCGGTCAGCCGCCCCTGCGCGTCATAGCGGTACCCCCAGGCGACCGTGGCGCCGTCCACCGTCTCGGTCGCGGTCTCCACCCGCCCCAGGACGTCGCGCTCGTACGCGGCCGCGAAGAGCGGCGCCCCCGCCACCTCGGCCACGGCCGAGGCGCGCTGGCCGAAGGCGTCGTAGCCGAACCGCGTGGCGAAGGTCCCGATCCGCGTCCCCGCCAGGAAGCCGGTGAGGGAGTCGCGGAGGATCGTCTCCACCCCCACCCCCGTCACCAGCCCGTCGGCGTCGTAGCGGAAGGCGGCCTCGTGGGCGCCGCCCACCCGCTCCTCGGCCACGCGGAGGTCGGCGTCGTAGCTCCACGACACCGTCCCCGCCACCGCCCCCGTCCAGGTGGCCGAGAGCGGGAGCGGGCCGTCGAAGGCGAAGGCGAGCGCCCCCTCCCCCGTCTCCACGCCCGCCAGCCGCCCCGTCGCCGCGTCGTAGCGGTAGGCGAGCGTGTCGGTGGCGAACGCCGCCGACGCCACCCGCCCCGCCGAGTCGTAGCCGAAGACCGCCTCCTCCCCGCCGGGGCGGACGACCCGCGTCAGCTCGCCGTCGAGCGAGTAGGCGTACCGCGTCGCCGCCGAGTCGCCGCCGACCGGGGGCGCCGCCATCCGCTCGGTAAGATTGGTGGAGGTGTAGGCGAAGGGGTGCGGGTCGCCCCCCGGCGGCGTCACCGCCGTCACGTTCCCCGTCGCGTCGTACGCGTACCCGATCTCCGCGCCGCCGGGGAGGACGTGCGCCAGGAGCCGCCCGGCGGCGTCGCGGCGGAAGCGATCCTCCCGCCCGGCGGGGTCGCGGACGGAGGCCAGGAAGCCGTCCTCGTAGGTGTACGTCCACGTCCGCGCCCCCTGCCGCGCCTCGGACACGCGCCCGTGCGCGTCGTACGTGTACGTCGTGGGGAGGACGCCGGGGCGCGAGACCTCCACCGGCCGCCCCAGCGAGTCGACCCGCGCCGTGCTCCGCCGCCCCCGCGGCGAGGTGGCGGTGAACCGCCGCGTGGCGCCGTCGTACGCCGTGACCGTGGTCCGCCCGCCGACCGTCACCCGCTCGGTCCGCGACCGCACCGCCGCACCGCCGGGGAAGAGCTCCACCTGGCGCGAGACGGTGGTGGCGAGCCGCCGCCCGCCCGGCGTCTCCAGCGTGCTGGCCCGCGCGAAGGGCGCCTGGAGCCCGAAGCGCGGGTCGGCCCCCGTCTCCTGCCGGACGCTCCCTCCGCCCGGGGGCGTCGTCACCCGCGTCTCGTCGAGGATGCGGACGCTCCGCGTGGAGAGGCCGTCGGCGCCGGTGCTCACCCGCTCGCGGGCGGCGGTGGGGAGGACCTCGCCGCGGTGGAAGGTGACCCGCCCCCCGGCGGTGGCCCGGCGGACCCGCACCTCGTCGGGGGTCGCCTCGCGCGTCAGCGCCTGGAAGCCGCCGCGCGGGTCCTCGTCGCGCGCCAGCCGCCCCAGGAGGTCGTAGGCGAAGGTGTGGGCGTGGCCGTTGGGGTCGACCAGGCGGGTGAGGAGCCCGTCGGGGGTCGACGTGAGCGCCACCGCCGCCCCGTCCGGCCCCTCCACCCGCGCCAGGCGCCCCGCCGCGTCGACGGAGAGGACGGTGCGGTGGCCGAAGGGCCCCACGACGGCCGACGGCGCCCCGGCCCCGTCGCGCTCGATCCGCGTCACCCCGCCGTCGCCGTCGGTCACCGTCGCCAGCCGCCCGGCCGCGTCGTAGCCGAAGGCGAAGAGGACGGCGCCGGTGAGGGCGTGGCGGGTGCGGAGGTGGCGCCCCGAGGGGTCGAAGTCGAAGAGCGCGCCCCCGTCCTCGGAGGCCACCACCAGCTCGTCGCCCGAGAAGGGCGGGATCACGGTGCGGATCCGCCGGACCCGCTCGCTCCCCGTGTCGGCGATGTAGATCGAGCCGTCCGGGCCCGTCTCGACCCCGTAGAGCCACCCCAGCCGCGCCACCGGAGGGGGCGACCCGTCGCCGCAGTCGAGGTGGGTGTCACGGCACTCGACGCCGTTCCCCGCGATCGTGGTGATGACGCCGTCGGGCCCCACCCGGCGGAGGCGGTAGTTGTTGACGTCGGGGATGTAGACGCTCCCGTCGGGGCCGAAGCCCACGTCGGAGGGGTCGTTCAGCCGCGCCGCCGTGGCGGGGCCGCCGTCGCCCGAGAAGCCGATCTCCCCGTTGCCCGCGATCGTGGTGATGACGCCGTCGGGGTCGATGCGGCGGACCCGCTGGTTCCCGGTGTCGGAGACGTAGAGGCTCCCGTCGGGGCCCACCTCCACCCCCCACGGGCTCGAGAGCAGGGCGTCGCGCGCCGCCCCCCCGTCGCCGCCGAAGCCCCCCACGCCCGTCCCGGCGATGGTGTGGATGATCCCGTCCGCCCCCACCCGCCGGATCCGGTTGTGCCGGGTGTCGGCGATGTAGACGGTCCCGTCGGGGCCCACCGCGAGGCCGTACGGGTCCTGGAGGACGGCCCGGTCGGCGGGGCTGCCGTCGCCCAGGTCGGCCGGCGGCGTGGGATTCCGCGGGGTGCCGCACTGCCCTTCCCCCGCGAAGGTGGAGATCGTCCCGTCGGGGGCCACCCGGCGGATCCGGGAGTTGAAGGAGTCCTCGATGTAGACGCTCCCGTCGGGGCCCAGCGCCACCCCGTTGAGCGACTGGAAGCGCGCCTCGGTGGCGGGGCCGCCGTCGCCGGTGCACCCGCGGCGCCCCGTCCCCGCCACCAGCGTGTAGCGGCCGTCGGGGTGGAAGCGCCAGACGCGGGCGCCGGAGAAGGAGGCGATGTAGATGCTCCCGTCCGGCCCCACGGCGATCCCGTTGGGGTCGAGGCCGCCGGGGCCCGTGGTGGCGGTGTCGCCCACCGAGCGGGGGATGTGGGCGTGGGTCACCAGGGCGGCCGAGAGGTTGTCGGCGCTCCGGCGGCTCCCGTCGCCCAGGTGGAGGACGCGCCCCACGGGGTCGTAGGCGTGGTGGACGTCGAGCGTCCACCCGCCCAGCCCCTGCGCGGCGGCGTCCCAGTCGCCCGCCGCCCCCAGCTGGACGGGGTAGGCGCTCCAGAGGACCTCCTCGCGCCGGGCGGAGGAGTTGAGCGTGGCGGGGATCTCGCACTCCAGCGCGGCCGCGCTCCCCTCGATCGGCTCGCAGGCGAGCCCGAAGCTCCGCGCGGCGGACGCGGGGACGCCGTAGCGCATGGGGTAGACGTAGCCGATCCGCACGGTGGCGGGGTGGCGCCCCTGGAGGGTGCGGCCGTAGGCGTCGCGGCCGTCCCAGACGAAGGGGTAGGTCTGGTCCGGGAGGGGCGGGAGGGTGTGGACGAAGCGGCGCCCGGCGACCTCCACCTCGACGCGGATCTCGCGGAGCCCGGGGGGGATCGAGTCGGAGACGGGGATCTCGATGGCGCGCGTCGCCCGCCGCCCGGGGACGCGGTCGCTCCGGTAGTTGAGCGTGAGCCCCGTCCCGGCGAGCCCGATCCCCTCGCCGAGGACCTGGTTGTCGCAGTCGACGATGGAGCCGCGCTGGAGGCAGGGGAGGTCCTCGAGGAAGGGCCCGTACGGGCGCCGGGCGCCGGGGCGGCGGGCGCGGCGGGGGCCGCGGGGCCAGTTGAGGTCGATCCACGAGAAGTGGTCGACCTCCACCCGCCAGAGCGTCTCCCCGGCCGTGTAGAGCCCCGCCAGCCGCCCCCGCTCGGCGGCGTCGATCCCCAGCGCGTCGAGGGCGGCGTCCGCGTCGGGGGCGCCGTCGCCGTCCGCGTCCACCCGGGCGGCGCCGCCGGCCACGGAGACGACCCGGATCACCCGGCCGTCGCCGGTGGGGACCCAGACGGCCTTCTCGCGGTCGTACCACCCGGCGGGGACGGGCGTCCCCACGGGGAAGCCGGGGAAGTTCTCCAGGTAGAGCGCCACCGGCCGCGTGAAGCGGACGTGCGGCGCCCCGGCGGCGATGGCCTCGTCGGCCGAGAGCTCGACGGCGTAGGTGTAGGCGGAGGTGGAGGGGAGCTCGGCGGGCATGGCCGCGGGGCCCCCCTCGCCCACCGTGTACTCGGTGGCGCGGATGTTCAGCGAGGTCGCCGGGCGCGTCGTCCCGTCCGGCATCTCCAGCACGGCCTCCGTCCCCGCGTCGAAGACGAGGGTGGCGCGGCGGGCGCCGTCGGCGTCGCTCGCCACCGTCGCGCGGGCCACCTGGGGCGCGGTCGAGCCCGCGCCGAAGGCGACCGTCGTCACCGCCGGGTCGAGCCCCACCAGCGCTACGTCGGCGGCGTGGGCGTACCCCTGCCACGGCGGGCTCACCCGGCGGTCGGCGGGGAGGAAGCCAGCGCGGTCGAAGGTGAGGGTGAGCGCCTCGCCACCGTTGACGGCGAGGTCGAACGCCCCGTCGGCGCGGGAGAGGGTCTGCCCGAACTCGGGGCGCCCCTTCACCCGCACGGTAGCGCCGGGGAGGGCCCCGCCCCCGCGCCGGAGGACCCGGCCGCGGACGACGGCGGCGCGCGCGGGGACGATCGTCCCTTCGGCCACGCCGGACTGGATCGGGTTCTCCCCCGTGTAGAGGAAGGCCGTGGCGGCGGCGAGCGTCGTCGCCGTCGTCCGGTCCAGCGGGGGGGCGACGGTGGCCGGGTCGGGCGGGAGCCCGCCGCCCCCCCCCACC
>DATACF010000556.1:0-1532 GCA_036259235.1 Longimicrobium sp.
CCCCCATGCGCGGCGGGCGTTACTCGTGGCGCGCGGGCGCGCGCCTGTCCCCAATCTCCTTCCCTCGCTCGTTCTTTACGGCGCCGGCCGCCCCCTCGTTCCTCTCGCACCGAGACCTCCGATGCTCCCGCGACGCTCCGAACTCAGGACTCATACCGCGATGCCGCATTCGGATTGTGCAGTCGATCTCGCCCGCGATCGGGGTCTCGTGCTCGCCCCAGGCCGTGCCAACTGCGTGATCGGGGGGTGTGGAGCAGGGGCCGGCTTCCGCGCCGACCCTCCTGATGACGTAGTTTGCGATGCTTGAAGGCGCGGATGCGGAGAGAGGGCGCGGATCGACGGGAGGAAGGACCGAAGGTGCTTCTTCGAAAAAATTTCGATACTCATCTCCGCCCAGGGTTCCACGGTGGACCGCGGGCTGCCTTCTCCTGGATGCGACTGCCTCTTTAGCGCCTGCTCTGCACATTCCGTCCGGTGAACGGGTTGTCAGGACTCAGGAGACGCCCCGTCGCGGCATGCCCGCGGCGGGGCGTTTTCGCGTGCGTGATGTGGATTTCATTACATAATGATTGACTTGAGCGGAGCGCTCGTGGCATATTGCACCTTGCGTTCCCGCCCTCCGCCGCGGGGGCGCCCGCCGCGTCCTACCGTGAGGTGCCGCATGACCTTCCGCCAGATCTCCGGGCTCCTCCTCCTGGCCGCCGCCGTGGCCGCCTGCCGTGACGGGTCCGGGCCCTCGCGCGTGGGGACCGTGGAGGCGGACGCCGACTCGCTCGTCCTGCGGCCGGGGGAGGGCGCCACCCTCACCGCGCGCGTCCTCGACGGCGACGGCGACCCGCTCGACCGCAGTCCGGTGAGGTGGGCGAGCTCCGACACCACCGTGGCCACGGTCTCCGGCACCGGCGCCGTCTCCGCGGTGCGCACGGGGAGCGCCGAGATCACCGTCGAGAGCGGGAGCGAGCGCGACGTCGTCCCCGTGCGGGTGGCGTTCGCCTCCACGATCGCGGCCGACAGCGTCAACGTCCACGTCAACCCCTTCGACGCCGTCCTCTTCACGATGCCCGTGGGCGGCGAGGTGGTGCAGCTCGCCGCCAGCGAGGCCGACAGCGGGCGGATCGTCGTCCGCCGCACTCCCGCCGGGGGCGGCGCGGAAGACCTCGTCTGGCTCGGCGCCGACGGCCGCCCCGTCGCCGCGGCGCTCCGCACCGGGGCGCGGATCGGCTTCACCTACAACGACCCTTCGGGCCCGGTGTGGGTGACCCGGAACGGCGGCTCGTGGCTGACCCTCGCCGGGCTGGCTGCCGCGCCGCCTCCGGGCGCGCTCCCGGCCGCGCCGGCGGCCACGGCGTCCTCGGTCCGGCTCTCCACCGGTCTCACCGTCGGGAACTCGGGGGTCTCCGTGCCGTACCCCGGCGCGACGGTGGCGTACCAGCTGCGCGGGCCCGGCGCCCTCGACTGGTTCTACGCCCGGGCGGCCGAGACGGCGGGCGCGCGCTACGACGCCGAGCTCCCCACCGGGCCGGTCGAGGGCG
>DATACF010000557.1:0-2876 GCA_036259235.1 Longimicrobium sp.
GTGTCCCCTGTGTCCCCCGTGAGAGATTCGCCGTTCGTGGTTTTTCGGAATTTCCACGACGCCGGCACGGTTGACAGGACGCGCGCGCGAGGCCATCGTTTTCGGCTCCTTTCCGGCCCCCGTCGCTTTCCATGCGAGTCCGGACACCCGAACCCCGGCGGCATCCCATGCGCTTCCGTCCCCAACTCCGCTCCCTCGCCGCGGCGCTCGCGCTGGCGCTCGGCGCCTGCGCCGACGACCCCACCGGCCCCGGGCTCGCCCCCGGCGGCGCGCTCCGCGACGAGGAGACCGCGGCGGTCGCGGCCTTCAACGGCAACATCCGCATCGGCGTCCTCCCCACCTCCAACGCGGTCGAGATCGGCGCCGGCGGCGACTGGACGATCACCGACAAGGCCACCGGCGCCGTCCTGATGACCGGCACCGGCGGGAGCGCCACCGTCACCCTCGCCTCGGGGTCGGTGACCAACACCTACTACCGCCTCCAGGTGATGTGCGGCTCCGACGCCGCCGTCGCCGCCCTCAAGGCCGCCGCCGAGGCGCAGGGCGTCGTCACCTACACCGAGCCCGTCCCGACCGCGAACTGCACCCGGCTCTACCTGGGGCAGTTCGCCTCCAACGCCTCGTTCGCGGTGCGGAACGCCTTCCGCAACCAGATGCTCGCGGCGGGGCTCGCCCAGGCCGACTCGTTCTGGCGGCTGGTGACCACCGTCACCGGCGTCACCACCTACATCGTCACCCGCGGCGGCGAGACGGCCAGCAGCCCCAACCCGGTCGTCCTCACCGCGGCCGGCGGGATCGTCACCATCGCCGGGCAGCCGTACCGCGGCGTGGCCGAGGTGCGGCGCAACAGCCAGGGGTCGCTCGCCGGGATCAACGAGCTCCCCATCGAGGAGTACCTCTACGGCGTCGTCCCCCGCGAGCTCCCGCCGGTGCCGTACGGCGAGCTCGAGGCGCTCAAGGCGCAGGCGGTGGCCGCGCGCACCTACGCCCTCTCGGGGCTGGGGAAGCGCGGGGCCGACGGCTACGACCTCCTGGCCACCACCTCCGACCAGGTCTACGGCGGGTACGCGGCCGAGCACCCGGTCTCGACGCAGGCGGTCGACGAGACCCGCGCGGTGGTCGCGACGCACGAGGGGCGGCTGATCCAGGCGCTCTTCTCGTCGACGTCGGGCGGCTACACCGCCAACAACGAGGACGTCTTCAACTCCGACCCCGTCCCGTACCTCCGCGGGGTGCGCGACCACCAGCACGGCAACGCCGAGCACGTCCTCGACTCGCTCCGCCACGCGCCCAACCCGCAGTCGCTGCGCGGGAAGAAAAACGGCGACTTCGAAGCCGACTGGTCGCGCTACCACCGCTGGACCTTCTCGTGGACGATGGACGAGATCTCCGACGTGATCTCGCTCTACGCCGGGCAGGGCGTCGGGCGGGTGCTGGCGATCAACGTCCTGGAGCGCTCGGCGTCGGGGCGGGTCAAGCGGATCGAGTACGTCACCGAGGCGGGGACCTTCTACGACACCAAGGACCACGTCCGCACCTCGCTGAAGTTCATCGGCGCGGGGGGGGTCAAGAGCAGTCTGTTGAGCACGCTCTTCCTCATCGAGCCGGTCGTCGACCGCCGGACCGGCGAGACGGTCGGCTACGAGGCGTTCGGCGGCGGGTGGGGGCACGGCGTGGGGCTCAGCCAGACCGGCGCCGTCGGGATGGCCGAGAAGGGCGCGCTCTACGACGAGATCCTCCGCCACTACTACCAGGGGATCGAGCTCACGACGTGGTACTGATCGTTCCGCTGATCGAGCAGGATCGTGACGGCGAAGCCCCCCTCCCGGACGCTCGGGAGGGGGGCTTCTGCTTTCAACGTGCTTCCCCGGGCCTTCGCCGGGGCAGGCACTTCGAACGGCGAGGCGCGCCGTCGGTGGAGCGAGCGCGCGCGTCAGGCCGGCTGCGGGCAGTTGTCGCCGACGCAGGTGTCGCAGGTGGCGCAGTTCGACGGCTCCGTCCCGGCGTCGTGGGCCTCCACCGTTCCCGGGGCGAGAGGGGCGGCGTGGGTTTCGAACGAGTCCACCACGAGCGAGTCGAGGCCCAGGCTGAGCTTCCGCATGTGTGCCTTCCCATTGTGAAGAGGCCGATCCCCGTACCGGGTCCGGAGCGACCCGCCGCCAATGATAGGGCGGGTGTCCTCTCGCGATCAACGTTTTTCGCGGAGCGGGGGGAGAGGGCGGACGACGACGCCGGCGAAAGTCCCACAACGAGAAGCGCTTCCACCGGCCCGGAACAAACCGTCCCCCGCCGCGCGTACAAAACTCTGGTGCCCGAGGGGAGAGGCACCACATATTGTGGTGCGGGCGCCCCACGGGCGCTGCACCTATGGTCCACCCCCTTCGGCCGGGGTCCCACCCCGGCGGTGTGTCGATGGCCCCGGACCCACTCGCGAGACCCGCACCTCCCCTCGACACGCATGCGAAACGCATGGGACCGAGCCGTCGCCTCCGTGTGACGCCCGGTCCCTTTTTTTGGCACCGTTCCGGCATTCACGGCTCGTAAGGACGCGCCGCGGCGCCGGTGACGGCGGACCGCGGAACAGCGCGGGCGGGGCTGCACGGCCCCGCCGGTACCCTCCACCAGGAGCGTACGTGCGGCGAATGGAGCGCAGCGCCCTCCGGCGGGAGCTGGAGGAGCGCATCCGACACGGAAGCTGCGTCTACTGCCGGGCCCCCGCGGCCCCGGACCGTCCACTCACCCGCGAGCACGTCATCCCCCAGTCGCGGGGGGGGAGGAGGAAGGACCTCCGGATCATCGTCCCCGCCTGCGCCCGCTGCAACCACCGCCGCGGCTGCCAGGAGATCGTCCTCTTCCTCCTTGAGCGCCCCCGCCGC
>DATACF010000558.1:0-2558 GCA_036259235.1 Longimicrobium sp.
GCCTGCCGCCGCTCAAGCGCCTCGCCATGCGCCACGGCATGCAGCTCGGCTAGGGGAGGGAGGGGAGCGATGGATTCGGGATGTGGGACCGGTCGCGGCGGGATCCCCTGGCGGCGCCGGCGCAGGGCAGCCAGAGGGTGAAGCACGAGCCGCGGCCCAGCTCCGTCTCCAGCGTCAGGTCGCCCCCCATCAGCCGCGCCAGCCGGCGGCTGATGCTGAGCCCCAGCCCGGTGCCGCCCTCCGTCCGCGTGTGCGGCGCCTGCGCCTGCACGAACGGCTCGAAGACGGCCTCCGTCTCCTCGGGGGCGATCCCCGGCCCGGTGTCCTCCACGCGGATGCACGTCCAGGGGCCCGCGCCCGCCAGGCGCGACGGGTCGTCCGGCCGTCCGGTCCCGCAGCGGACGGTCACGCATCCCCCGCCTCCGGTGAACTTGACGGCGTTGGAGAGGAGGTTGAGGAGGACCTGGCGGACGCGGTCCTCGTCGCCCAGGAACTCGGGGCCGGGGGTGGTGCAGGCGTTCTCCAGCCGCACCCCCTTCGCCTCGGCCTGCGTGGCCACGAAGGAGAGCGCGGCGGCCGCGGCGTCCGCCGCCCGTCCGGGCTCGCGGGTGACGCCCATCCGCCCCGCCTCGATCTTGGAGAGGTCCAGGACGTCGTTGATCAGCCCCAGCAGGTGGGTGGTGCTGGCGCGCACGCGGTCCAGGTAGCCGCGCTGCTCGTCGGTGACCGGCCCGGCGATCCCCATCTCCAGCAGCGAGGTGTAGCCCAGCACCGCGTTGATGGGGGTGCGCAGCTCGTGGCTCATCACCGCCAGGAAGTCGCTCTTGGCGCGGTTGGCGCGCTCGGCCTCCTCGGTGCGGGCGGCGAGCTGCGCGTTCAGCGTCCGGAGCCGCTCGTTGGAGGCCCGGGTCTCGGCCAGCGCCCGGTCGCGCTCCTCCTCGGCCTGCATCCGCCGGAACGCCTGCCCGGCGTCGCTCCCGATCGCCCGCGCCATCGCCAGGAGCGCCTCGTCGGGAGGCTCGGCCCCGCGGCTGAAGAACTCGACGACCCCCAGGACGTCGGCCCCGGCCAGGACCGGGAAGGCGAAGGCGGCGCGGAGGCCGGCGCGGAGGGCGTACGGGGCGCGGGGGAAGGTCGGCTCGGCGGCCGCGTCCACCACCCACACCGGGCCGCCCCGCGCCCACGCCCGGCCGGGGAGCCCCTCGCCGGGGGCGAAGGCGAACGCGCGGCTGGCGGCCTCGAAGTCGGCGGCGTCGACCCCCTCGGCGTGCCAGTGGGCGGCGACGCGCAGCCGCCCGTCGCGCACGGTCCACAGGTACCCCGCCTCCCAGCCGAGCGCCTCGCCCATCGCCCGGAGCACGGGCTCGGCGGCGGCCTCGACGCTGGCGGCCTCGGAGAGCGCGCGGGTGACGGCGTGCTCGGCCGAGAGCCGGGCCTCGGCGCGCTTGCGGTCGCTGACGTCGCGGATGAAGGCGCTGAAGACGACTTCGCCCCCGTAGTGCGCGGGGGCCACGGTGAGCTCCACGGGGAACTCGCGCCCGTCCCTGCGCAGCGCCGAGATCTCGATGCGCTGGTTGAGGATGCGCACCTCCCCGGTCTCCAGGTAGCGCCGCACGCCGGCCCGGTGCCCCTCGCGGTAGCGCTCCGGGATGATCGTCTCGCTCAAGGCCCGCCCCAGCGCCTCCTCGGCGCTCCACCCGAAGAGCGTCTCCGCGTGGGCGCTCCACCCGGTGATGACGCTGTCGGCGCCGGTGGTGACGACGGCGTCGAGCGCCGAGTCGATGATGGCGCGCAGCCGGGCCTCGGCGGGGGTGGCGCCGTGGCTCGCCTCGGGCGGGGTCGCTCCGGTGTCGCGGGGGGACGAGGGCAACGCGCGGTCCGTCGGAAAGGGCGAATGCCGCCGGGGCGCGGGCGGCGCCGGGGAGGTGCGTGCGCGCGTTCACTGGAACAGGCGTGCCACGGAGTGGAGCGCCGCGGGTCTGTCGAGGGTCGCGCCCGCCGGGTTGACGGCGCGCGCGGAGCGGGTTTAGCTTGGACGAACGGGAGTCGCGTCCCTGCTTCGATCGTCCTCCGCCCGCCGGTGGGAGGACGGCGAACGGGCCGCGACTCCCGTTTTTCGTGTTCACCCGATTCCCGAATCCACCGAGCCGACCGGAAGGTGCGACATGGACCAGAACCCGCGCCGCTGAGCGCCGCCTCCACGGGCGCCGCGCCGGCGGAAGACGACTTTCGTCCACACGACACGGCACACGACACCCAGGGAGAATCCATGAGCACCACGGGACGCTACTTCGTCCGCGACCACCGTTCGGGCCGCGTCTTCTGCGTCGAGCCCATCAACCGGCGCGACCAGAAGCTCGACGACAAGGGATGGGAGAACGGCGGGATCGACCTCGTCCGCGGCGGCGCCGTCCGCGAGGAGGACTCGATCATCACCCCCGAGAACGGGTTCGTCGGCATCACGTACCTCGATCCCGGCACCAGCCCCGAGGGGTACATCGAGACGCTGCTGAAGCGCGGCCGCCCGGAAACACAGGGCTGAACGAGAAACCGGCGCC
>DATACF010000559.1:0-4077 GCA_036259235.1 Longimicrobium sp.
GGGTCGCTCGCCCGCTCCAGCGCGGCCGCGAGGCGCGCCCGCTCCTCCTCGCGGTGGTGGATGGAGGAGTTGCAGAAGACGGTGACCGCCCCCGTTCCTCCGGCGAGCGCCCTCGCCGTGTCGAGAAAGGCGCCGATCGACCGCGCGTTGGTCATCGACACGACGAGGAGGACGTTGTACCGCATTTCGGAGAGCGCGACCCGGCAGTCGTCCATGAGGAAGTCCTTGCAGACGACCAGCGCCACCCGGCCTAGCGGCGTGTCCATGGCCACCACGCGCCCGGGCTCACGGAGGAGCGCCTCGGTGTACTCTCCCGGCCGGCCGGGGAAGGCGCCGACCAGGGGCTCGCTCTTGGCATAATCCCACGCCAGCGCCTGCGCGGCGCGGTCTGCGCCCGGGCGGAGCACCCACGGCCGGTTGCGGAAGCGGCCGTCCGCCCCCTCCGCGGGCTCGTGCACGCCGCCGAACACCACCAGCGGAAAGAGATCGTCGTCGCCACGGGGGACCTGCTCCAGCCACCCCTGGATGACCTCGCGCAGCCCGTCGTCGACGGTCAGCTCGGGGAGGAGGACGAGGTCGGCTCGTTCCTTCTGGCACCGGTCGAGCGCCCAGCGCAGGCGCGCCACCACCCGCTCACGGGCCCCCTCGGCGAGACGGGCGCCGGAGAACCAGTGCCCCTCCGCCCTCCACTCCACGTCCCAGAAGTCGCTCAGCACGCTGACCATCGCCACGCGCCACTTCTTCCGTCCCAGGTGGCGCCGCCCCCGCAGGAGCATCGGGCTCGGCTCGCGGGCGGTGTCGTGGCGCGCGACGGCGAGGTGGCTGAAGTACTCCTCCAGCCGGACGTAGTCGACCGGGACGGCGGTGATCGGGGGGCGCGCCGCGCGCCGGGCGCGGTGCGTACCGAACGGGGGCCAGGGGCGGGGAAATGCCCGGTCGTGGGCGAGCGGGACGGGCGCGTCCCGCTCGTCACCGTAGAAGGCGCTCACGACCGCCTTGCCGGCGCCGCGGTCGATTGCCTCCAGGAGCGCGAGCACCACCCCGAGCACGTCCCTTGGGCCGGCCGCCTCCTCGAGGCCTTCGCGGAGGGTACGTTCGAGCTTCGCGAATGCGAACCGCCCCAGCACCGTGCTCGCGGGAGTCGAGAGCGAGACGCCGGAGAGCTGGTCGCGGAAGGCATCGCGGAGGCGGCGGAACTCGGCCGAGCGGCGCGCCAGGCGGCGGCGGTCGTGCGGGTGGCTGCCGAAGACGGCGTGCTGGGCGGGGGCCAGGAGCCAGCGGAAGCCCCGGACGAAGATCTCCGAAACGTCCGGGGAGGCGAGGAGGGCGGCGACGACCTGCTGAGCGTCTGCGGGGCGCATGGCAGTTCCGGGAGGGGAGACCGAAGGCCGCCATCGGGCGTGCACGGTGTGCGCCGCATGCCCGGACGCAGAACATGTGGCGCCATTCCACAGCCGTCAAGCACCACGCGCTCGGCTCGGTCTCCCCTGTTACGGATCGTGGCCGGAGGACCCCTGCGGAGGGAGAGCGCCAGCGCTCTCGGGCGCTTTCGCCGACCGGTCAGAAGTGGTCGCGGCCGACCTTGCGCCCGTACCAGAGCCCTCCGACCCGCGTCCCCACCGTCCCGCCCAGCCACCCGCCCACCATGGCGCCCAGCACCACCAGCAGCTTCTCCATCCCCCCGCCTCCCGCTGTAGAAGGTCCGTCCAGAGTCACCCCCAACCTAACGACCCGTCGCGAGGCGCGCACCAGCCCGGCGAAACCGCGCGTCCGGGCGCGGCGCGTCAAGATTCCACCGGCTCCCGGCGTTCCACTCCCTGGAGGAGGGCGCGCCGGGCGAGTTCCCGGCGCGGCCCTCGACACCCTCGAACCGCACACCCGAGGAGGAAGGCATGAGACGATTCTTCGTTCGCGCGCTCCTGCTGGCGGCCGGCCTGGCGACTCCCGCGGCGCTCGCCGCGCAGGATTCCGTGGTGGTGAAGGGGACGGTCCGCGCGGCCGACGGCGGCGTCCCGCAGGCCGGCGTGCGGGTCTGGAGCCACGCGCTCGGCGTCGGCGTCGACACGGACGGCGACGGGCGCTACCGGCTGGTCGCCCCCGCGGACCGCGCCGCGCCGGGCGAGACCATCGACCTCCGGGCCGGGCGCCCGGGACTCGCCCCGCGGGTACGCCGCGTCGTCCTCCCCCCGGACAGCCTGACGGGCGCCGACTTCGCGCTGGAGGCCACGCCCCTGGACGCCGCCTCCCGGCGCACCCTGCTGGTGACCGGGACCGTCCGCGCGGGCGCCGGCGGCACGCCCATCCCCGGCGCCCTCGTGCGGATCGAGGCGATCGCCGTGGGCGCCACCACCCGGGCGGATGGGAGCTACCGTCTGCGGATGCCCATGGCCCGGGCCGTGGCGGGCGACACCGTGGAGATCCACGCCTCGCGCGTGGGGTTCCGCGGCGAGACGCGGACGGTCGTCCTCGCCGCCGACAGCGTGGCGGGGGTCGACTTCGCGCTCGAGGGCGACGTCCTCCGCCTGGACGCCGTCGTCGGGAGCGAGCTCCCCGCGACGCGGCGGCGGTCCGTCACCGGGGCCGGGGCGGCCGACGCCGTCGCGGGGAAGGCGCCCGGCGTGACGGTCACCGGCGCGCCCGCTCCCACGGGGCCGCCCGTGCCCGGGGAGGCGTGGGGCCACGCCGAGGCCCCCGCGCCCGCGGACGGGCCCGGCGGCGGCGCGCCGGAGGCCGGGGCGGGCGTCCTGACGGCCGGGCTCCTCGACGACTTCGGCGGGCGGGGGTGGGGGGCGTACCGCCGCTTCCTGGAGCGCCACCGCGCCGACCAGGAATGGGGGCTGGAGCCGTGGGACGTCCTCCGCGTCCGGGTGACGAGCGGCGGGAGACCCCTCCGCGACCACCCCGTCGTCGTGGAGCAGGGCGAGCGGCGCTACGAGATGCGCACGCTGGCCGACGGGACGCTCCGGATCTTCACCCGGCTGGAGCACCGCCTCGACGACGGCGCCTTCACCGTCACCCCGGAGGGAGGGACGCCGCACCGGCTGGTCCTTTCGCCGGGGCTCCTGCGGCGCGGGCGGGCGAGCGTCGACCAGCCGGTGGCGGCGCGCGGGGGGCCGGCGGTCCTCGACCTGGCGCTGATGGTCGACGCCACGGGATCGATGAGCGACGAGATGGAGTACCTGAAGACGGAGCTGCGCGACATCGTGGCCCGCGTGCAGCCGCTGGGGGCGCCGCTGGAGGTGCGGATCTCCATCGTCTACTATCGCGACCGGGGCGACGAGTTCGTCACCCGCGCGCACCCGTTCGGCACCGACGTGGACGCCGCGGTGGCGTTCCTGGCGGCCACGACGGCCGGCGGCGGGGGTGATACCCCCGAGGAGATGAACGAGGCGCTCCGGGTGTCGATGGCGCAGGCGTGGAGCGAGGGCCCGGCGGCGCGGATCCTCTTCGTGGTGGCCGACGCGCCCCCGCACGCCTACCCCGACGCGCGGTACACCTACCACGACGCCGTCGCCGACGCCGCTCGCCGGGGGATCGCCGTCTTCCCCGTGGCCGCCAGCGGCATCGACCGCCCCACCGAGTACCTCCTCCGCGCGCTGGCGGTGACCACGGGGGGGAAGTACCTCTTCCTCACCGACCACTCGGGGGTGGGAAACCCCCACCTGACCCCCGAGGAGGACTTCGAGGTGCACCGCCTCAACGACCTGATGGTGCGGGAGATCCGCGCCTTCGTGGCCGCGCGCTTCCCGGAGCTGCGGGGCTTCGCGTCGCGGTGACCGGCTTTCACGGCTCTGGCATCTCACAGGGGGCACAGGGGACACAGGGGGGATTCGTCGCGCGCCCTCCGTGCCCCCTGTGCCCCCGTGAGAGACCCGCCGTCAGCGGGATCTCCGGAGCACGAACCTCGGGAAAACCGCCGCGAGACCGTCCACGCCCGCCCCCTTGACGCTCCCGAACGAGTGCGTTATCCTTTTCGGAAGAAAAACGGGAACATGCGGACTCGCGGAGGTCCCGCCCGGCACAACGCCGGGACGGGACCTTTTTTGTGTCCGCGGATACGGCCCCGGACCCCCGCGC
>DATACF010000560.1:0-3080 GCA_036259235.1 Longimicrobium sp.
GCCTCCTCTCCCAATCCCTGGCCCAAAGAATGGGAGAGGGGGGAGAACGGCGTCGGCGTGTGGGGCGGGCGGTGGGGTGGGGGAGAGCTCGTAAATCGCGGATCGGTTGGGGTTCTCCCCTCACCACGCACGCCCCCTGCGTGCGGTGGGAGGGGCGGGGGGTGGGGGGCCGCGGAGCTCGCGGCATGCGACGAAAGCCTGCCGAAACGCAGTCGAAGTGCCGCCGTCGAAGCGAATTTGCGTGAGGGATGCGGGCCCGGAGGGCGGAGACCCTGGCGGGGGGGAATGCGCAGGGGACCGCGATTCGAGGCGAAGCGGCGGAGTGCATGGAGTCCGCCAGGGGCTCCGCGCCGTCGCAAACGGTAGTATCGTTTGCTACGGCGCCCGCAGCCCGGCCCGGAGCGCAGCGGAGGGACACGCCCAGAGCCGTAGTTGCAGTTGCCGTCCGCCGTTGAGGTTGGGACGCTTGTGCCCTCCCGGAATCCGCCGTATCATCCGGAGATCCGACCCACACGAGGCCGCCCGCCGGAAAAGACACGGCCTCGCCTTTCCCATTCCGGACCTTCCTCTTCGGAGGCCACACCCATGACGCTCCGCCGACATGCCCCCGCCGCGCTGGCCCTCGCGCTGGCGCTGGCCGCGGCCGCCGAGGCACCCGCGCAGCAGCCGCAGGCCCCCCGGACGCTGACCCCGGGCGACAACCTGGTGGTCGACGGCGTCCCCGCCATCCCCGCCTCGCTGGCCGCCGAGGTGCGGCGCTACACCGAGTCGCGCGGGGCGGGGCTGGCCGACTGGCACCCCACCCGGCGCGAGATCCTGATCGGGACGCGCTTCGGCAACACCAACCAGGTGCACCGGGTGGCGATGCCCGGCGGCGACCGGAAGCAGCTCACCTTCTTCGACGAGCCGGTGGGCGGGGCCAGCTACGAGCCCAGGACGGGACGCTACTTCCTCTTCACCCGCGACGTGGGCGGCAACGAGTTCGCCCAGATCTACCGCTACGACGTGGCCGACGGGGCGGTGACGCTCCTGACCGACGGCGGCCGCTCGCAGAACGGCGGGTGGTCGTGGAGCACGGCGGGCGACCGGATCGTCTACAGCTCGACGCGCCGCAACGGCGCCGACCGCGACCTCTACCTGATGGACCCGGCCAACCCGCGGAGCGACCGGCTCCTGATGCAGGTCACCGGCGGCGGGTGGGGCGCGCTCGACTGGTCGCCCGACGACCGGCAGCTCCTGGTCGGCGAGTACCTGTCGGTGAACCAGGGGAACCTGTACCTGGTCGACGTGGCGACGGGGCAGAAGACGCAGCTCAACGCCGGGCGCGACACGGTGGCCTACGGCGACGCGGAGTTCAGCGCGGACGGCCGCGGGATCTACCTCACCAGCGACGAGGGGAGCGAGTTCCAGCGGCTGGCGTACATGGACCTGGCGACGAAGCGGACGACGCCGCTGACGACCGACATCCAGTGGGACGTGGAGGGCTTCGACCTCTCGCCCGACGGGCGGACGATCGCCTTCGCGGTCAACGAGGCGGGGGCGTCGAAGCTGTACCTGATGGACACCTCGACGCGCCGCTACCGCCCCGTGCAGGGGATCCCGGCGGGGGTCTTCGGCGGGGCGGAGTGGCACTCCAACAGCCGCGAGCTGGGCTTCACCCTCAGCTCGGCGCGCTCGACGGCGGACGTCTACTCGCTCGACGCGCAGACCGGGCAGGTGACGCGGTGGACGGAGAGCGAGCTGGGCGGGCTGGTGGCGTCGGAGCTGGTGGAGCCGGAGCTGGTGCGGTGGCGGAGCTTCGACGGGCGCGAGATCACGGGCTTTTACTACCGCCCGCCGGCGCGCTTCACGGGGAAGCGCCCGGTGATCGTCAACATCCACGGCGGCCCCGAGGGGCAGACGCGGCCGACCTTCCAGGGGCGGAACAACTACTTCCTGAACGAGCTGGGGGTGGCGATCATCTACCCCAACGTCCGCGGCTCGACGGGGTACGGGAAGACCTTCGTGAAGCTGGACAACGGCTTCAAGCGCGAGGACTCGGTCCGCGACATCGGCGCGCTCCTCGACTGGATCGCGCAGCGGCCGGAGCTCGACGCGTCGCGGGTGATGGTGACCGGCGGGAGCTACGGCGGCTACATGACGCTGGCGGTGGCGACCAACTACAACGACCGGATCTCCGCCGCGCTGGACGTGGTCGGGATCTCGCACTTCGGCACCTTCCTCAAGAACACCGAGAGCTACCGCCGCGACCTGCGCCGCGTGGAGTACGGCGACGAGCGCGACCCGGCGATGGCGGCGTTCTTCGACTCCATCTCGCCGCTGAACAACGCGCGGCGGATCGCGAAGCCGCTCTTCGTGGTGCAGGGCGGGAACGACCCGCGGGTGCCGCTCTCGGAGGCCGAGCAGATGGTGGCGCGGGTGAAGGAGAACGGGAGCCCGGTGTGGTACCTGATGGCGAAGGACGAGGGGCACGGCTTCCGGAAGAAGCAGAACGCCGACTTCCAGTTCTACGCCACCGTGATGTTCGTCCGCCGCTTCCTCCTCGGCGAGACGGGCGCGCCGGCCGCGCCCGCGCAGACGACGGCGGGCCGGCGGTAGCGGTTTTCGCGATCCGAGGACGAGACGGCCCCGCGTTCACGGCGAGCGCGGGGCCGTTCGTCGTCCATCCCCGGCGCGTCCTCACGGAACCGCGAGCGTGGGTCCGCCGACCCGCTCACCGATGCGCGCGGCGGCCGTGTTCCGCCGGCTCACGAACCGCGCGTCCGGCTCGCTCCAGAGCTGGAGGAAGCGCCGGTAGAGCTCGCCCGCCTCCTCGTAGCGCTCGTGTTTCCAGTGCAGATCGGCTTGCTGGTAGAGCGCGGACGCGAGGTACACGTCCGCGCCGGGATCGGCCGCGAGCGCCGCGTACCACGCCAGCGCGCGGTCGTCCTCGCCCACCTCCCGGTGCAGCTCGGCCCGGAGATAGCGCGCGTAGCGGCAGGCGTAGACCTCGTGCTCGTACAGCGCCCGCGGCGGCGCGGTGGGCGGGCCGAGCGCCTCCAGCGCCTCGCGCGCCCGGCCGTCCGCGCGGAGGTGCGCGG
>DATACF010000561.1:0-3190 GCA_036259235.1 Longimicrobium sp.
GGCCCGCGGAGCCCGCGGCATGCGATGAAGTCTGCCTCTCACGCTCGAAGCTCTCCAGGGGGGCCGGGGGCTGCGGCCCGCCGCCGGTGCCACGCGCCGACTCTCGATCGCGCCGTTGCCGCGCCCTCGGCATGCGCCGGACCTTCGCGACGCGCGCCGATGCCCGCGAGGGAGTCCGCGAAGGCGGACTTCGCGCCGTCGTTGCCGCGGCTTCAGCCGCCCGCTCCGGGCCTTTCGTGACCCCTAACTTCTTCCCCCGCTGGAACCTGCGCCCCCTCGCGGGGATACACGCTCCAGCGCTCTGGCGAGCCGTTCCGCTTCCCGGTATCCTTCGCGGTCGAACGCGCCCAACCCTTCGTCGAAAGGACGAACGCTCCATGAAACGCCTCGCGCTCCTGCTGGCCCTCGCGGCCGCGCCCGCCGCGGCGCAGGAGGTCAGCATCCCGCACACCACCTTCGAGCTCCCCAACGGGCTCCGGGTGATCGTCGCCGAAGACCACTCCACCCCCGTGGTGGCCGTCAACATCTGGTACCACGTCGGCTCGGGATACGAGAAGCCCGGGCGCACCGGCTTCGCCCACCTCTTCGAGCACGTCATGTTCGAGGGGAGCAAGAACGTCGAGGAGGGCGACTTCGACAACCTCCTCGAGGCGGCGGGCGCCAGCAACAACGGGAGCACCAACACCGACCGCACCAACTACTACGAGATCCTCCCCTCCAACGCGCTCCCGCTCGCCCTCTGGCTCGAGGCCGACCGGATGGGCGGGCTGCTGGACGCCATGAGCCAGTCCAAGCTCGACGGCCAGCGCGAGGTGGTGAAGAACGAGCGCCGCCAGCGCTACGAGAACCAGCCCTACGGCGGCCTCTGGGAAGCCGCCGCCCAGGCCACCTACCCGGCCGGGCACCCGTACTCGTGGTCGACGGTCGGCTCCATGGAGGACCTCTCGGCCGCCTCGGTCGACGACGTCAGCGAGTTCTTCCGCACCTACTACGCGCCCAACAACGCCGTCCTCGCCGTCGTCGGCGACGTCGACCCCGCCGAGGTCCGGCGCCTGGTCGAGCGGTACTTCGGGTGGATCCCCCGCGCCGCCCCCGTGGCGCGGCCGAACATCCCCGTCCCGGCCCTCCCCGCGACGCGCTACATCACCAAGGAAGACCGGGTGACGCTCCCCGAGCTCACCATGATCTGGCGCACCGACAAGCGCTTCACCGCCGACGAGGCCGCCGTCAACGCGCTCGCCTCCATCCTCACCGGCGGGAAGAGCTCGCGCCTCTACAAGCGCCTCGTCTACGAGCAGCAGGTGGCCCAGAGCACCAACGCCTGGAACGACGCCGCCCTCCTCTCCGGCGACTTCTGGATCCGCGTCCGCGGCAAGGCCGACACCGACCTCGACGCCCTCGAGGACGCGGTCAACGAGGAGATCGCCAAGCTCGCCGCCGCGCCCCCCTCCGACGAGGAGCTGCAGCGGACGGTCAACGGGATCGTCACCGGCTTCGTCTCCCGCCTGGAGACGGTCGAGAACAAGGCCGACCAGCTCAACGACTACATGTACTACACCGGCGACCCCGGCTACGTCGACGAAGACCTCGCGCGCTACCGGGCGCTCAAGCCCGCCGACATCCAGCGCGCCGCCGCCCGCTACCTGGCGGGGAAGAACCGCGTGGTCATCAGCTTCGTCCCCCAGGGGAAGACCGAGCTCGCCGCCCAGGAGAACCGCTGATGCGCCGCACCATCGTCCTCGCCGCCGCCGCCGCGGCCTCCATCGCCGCCGCCCCGGCCGCGGCGCAGCCCTTCCCGAGCACCCCGCCCACCCTGGGCCCCGCGCCCTCGCTCAAGCCGCCGGCGCCGGTCACCCGGCGGCTGGGGAACGGGATGCAGGTCACCTACGTCCGCCAGGCCGAGCTCCCGGCGGTCAGCGCCGTCCTCGTCGTCCGCGGCGCCGGGACCACCGACGACCCGGACGCCCTCCCGGGGCTGGCCTCCTTCACCGCCAACATGCTCGACGAGGGCGCGGGCGGCCGGAACGCCCTGGCCCTCGCCGACGCCCTCGACCTCCTGGGCGCCTCCCTCTCCACCAGCGCCGGGTGGGACGCCGCGCAGGTCAGCCTCTACGTCCTCCGCGACAACTTCCCGGCGGCGCTGGCGCTGATGGCCGACGTCGCCGTCCGCCCCGACTTCCCGGCCAACGAGGTCGAGCGGCTCCGCGACGAGCGGGTCACCAACCTCACCCGCGGCCGCGACGAGGCCTCGGTGATCGCGGGGAACGCCTTCCAGTCGCTGGTCTACGGCGGGAGCCACCCGTACGGGCGCTTCGCCACCGTCGAGGCCACCCGCGGCCTCGACCGCGCCCGCGTCGCCGCCTTCCACGCGTCGGCGTACCAGCCGCGGAACGCCACCCTGATCCTGGTGGGCGACGTCGACCCGGCCACCGACCACGCGGCCGTCGAGCGCGCCTTCGGCGGGTGGCGCGCCGCGGGCGCCGCGCCGACCGCCCCGGCGGCGCTCCCGGCGCCGCAGATCGCGCGGACCGCCCTCTACCTGGTCGACAAGCCCGGCGCGGCGCAGAGCGAGGTCCGCATCGGCCACCCCGGCGTCCCCCGCGGCACCCCGGACTACTACGCCCTCCGGGTGATGAACACGCTCCTGGGCGGCTCCTTCACCAGCCGGCTCAACAACAACCTCCGCGAGTCGCACGGGTGGACGTACGGCGCCCGCTCGTCGTTCTCCATGCGCCAGTCGGCCGGGCCCTTCACCGCCCAGGCGGCCATCGTCACCGCCAAGACCGACAGCGCGGTCGTCGAGTTCTTCCGCGAGCTCAACCGGATCCGCACCGAGCCCGTCCCGGCCGAGGAGCTGGAGAAGGCCAAGCGCTACCTGGCGCTCGGCTTCCCGCAGGAGTTCGAGACCACGCCCACGGTCGCCTCGCAGTTCGCCGACCTGGCCACCTACGGGATCGAGCCCTCCTTCTTCGACACCTACGTCGCGCGGATCATGGCCGTCACCGCCGAGGACGTCCGCCGCGTCGCCAACCAGTACCTCCGCCCCGACCGCGCCGTCATCGTGGTCGTCGGCGACCGCAAGACCATCGAGCCCGGGCTGCGCGCCATCAACGTCGCGCCGGTCGAGGTCCGCGAGGTCACGGAGTTCGTGAAGTAGAGTCCTGAGTCCTGAGTCCTGAGAAGGGGGCCC
>DATACF010000562.1:0-1872 GCA_036259235.1 Longimicrobium sp.
GGGCGGGCCTCCCAAGGCCCGCCCACGGGTGCTTACGTCCGGACGAGCGGCGTCAGCCGAAGAGGCGCTGCGCCGTGCGCCCGAGCTTCTCCATTCCCTCGCGGATCTGCTCGACGGAGGGGAAGGAGAAGTTGAGCCGCATCCCCCGGCTCCCGGCGGCCCCGTCGAAGGAGAAGGCCGTCCCGGGGACGTAGGCGACGCCCTCGTGCTCCAGCGCCTCGCGGAGGAGGACGCCGGCGTCGCACCCCTCGGGGAGCTCGGCCCAGAGGAGGGCGCCGTTGTTCGGCACGCTCCACCGCGTCCCCTCGGGGAAGTGGCGCTGGACCATCTCGATCATCACGTCGCGCCGCTCGCGGTAGGCGTCGCGGACGCGCGCCAGGTGGCCGGCGAAGTGGCCGGAGGCGAGGTAGTCGGAGACGAGCCGCTGGGTGAAGGTCGAGGTCTGGATGTCGGCGCCGTCCTTGGCGCACCCCAGGACGCCCGTGAGCTCCTCGGGGACGACGAGCCAGCCGACGCGGAACCCCGGGGCGAGCACCTTGGAGAAGGAGCCGACGTAGAAGACCCAGCGGTCCTCGACGGCGCGCATGGGGAGGACGGAGGCGCCGAAGTGGAGGAGCCCGTAGGCGTCGTCCTCGACGATGGGGACGCGGTGGGCGCGGGCGAGCTCGACCAGGCGGAGGCGCTTCTCGAGGGAGACGCTGACCCCCAGGGGGTTGTGGCCGTCGGTGATGCAGTAGATGAACGCCGGCCGCGCGCCCGACTCGAGGTGCCGCTCCACGGCGTCGACGTCGATCCCCGTGCGGAGGTCGGTGCCGACGGTGAGGACGCGGGGCTGGTACGACTCGATGACCTGCTGGAAGCCCATGTAGACGAGCTCCTCGCAGATGACGGTGCCGCGCGGCTCGAGGAGGACGCGGGAGAGGAGCGAGAGCGCCTGCTGGGCGGCGGTGGTGAGGAAGACCTGCTCGGGGCGGCAATGGACGCCGCGCTGCTTCATGAGCTCGACGATCTGCGCCTTGAGCGGCGCGTACGGCGCCCGGTACTGGAGCGCCCCGGTGTCGGAGCGGAGGACGCGGGCGGCGGCCGCGGCGTACTCGTCGACGGGGAAGAGCTCGGGGGCCGGGAGCCCCAGCGCGAAGGAGATGACGCCGGGACGCGCCATGAGCCCCATCATCTCGGAGATGGCGGAGGGGCGGATGTCGTGCGTCCACGCGGCGAGCGGGAGCTGCTCGTCGGCGGCGGAAGGGCGGCCGGGGCGCTCCACGTCCGTGGGCGTCATCAGGGCTTCCATGGCTTCGGGCGCTTGGGTGTGGGGCCGCGCCCGCGCGTGGGGCGCGCCCGTACGGAGCGAGCCGGGCCGGGAAACCCGGCCCCCTCTCCTGGGCCGGCGCTCCAACCTGTCCTCCCGGCGGCGCAATGAGCGCGCACGACCCGGGCGGCAGGAGCGCCGCGAAGGAGGAAAGAATAACAGGAAAGGTGAATTGCAGGCAAGCGTTCCGCCTCCTCCGGAAGCGATCCGGAAGGGAAATGCGGAGGCGCGGAAAGGACGGCGTTTTCGGAAACGGACGGGACGATGGGGCGTCGGGAGGGCGCGCGCTGCCTGGACGATCGCGGATGCGGCGGAGGGGGGGCGGCGCGCGAAAGGAGACGCCTCCGCGTGGCGGAAGGGGGCGGCGTGGACGGGGAGGCGGGGCGTGGAGGGTGGTTTGTTGTGGCGTGATGGGTGCGTGACAGGGTGGCGGACCGGTGCGGGGATGGGCGGAGAGGCGCGGCGCGGGCATCGTCGGCCCTCACCCCCCGGCCCCCTCTCCAAACCCCTGGGAGAGGGGGAGAACGGCATCGGCGCTCTCCTCCCACCCCGCCCCGCGCGCC
>DATACF010000563.1:0-4742 GCA_036259235.1 Longimicrobium sp.
CGCGGCCGGTGCCGTTCCGGCGCGCCGGACGGGGCGCGCGTCAGAGGCGCGGGCCCTTCTCGGCCTCGCGCCGCTCCTCGTAGCGGATGAACCACATGCACGCGAGGTAGACGACGAACGTCAGCGCCAGGAAGACGCCCATGTTGCGGAAAAGCTCGAAATACATGTCGGTCGGCTCGGGTTGAGGTGGAACGCTGGGCGCCAATCTACGCCGTCGGCCCGTGCCCGGCTAGGACCGGGGTGCGCTGGTCCGCCGGCCGCCCCGCCAGCCGCGCGTAGAGCCGCGCCAGGCGGAGCGCCAGCGCCTCCGCGCCGACGTCGGCGACCGCGGCGCGCCCGTCCACCCGCCCGCGACGCTCCAGGACCGCCGTCACGGCGCGTGCCAGCTCTCCCGCCGTCCCGCCCGCGCAGAGGTGGCACCCCTCCACCCCGGCCAGCCGGCGCGCCACGTCGCCCACGTCCACCGACACCACCGGGAGCCCGCACGCCAGCGCCTCCTTCACCGCCGTGGGGGAGCCCTCGTGCGCCGACGTGACCAGGAGGAGGTCGCAGGCGTTCAGGTAGTGCGGCACCTCCGCGTGCGGCACGCCGTCGAGCACCACCATCTCCAGCGGACGCCGCAGGCGGACGCGGCGCACCACCTCGGCCGCCAGCGCGTGGCGCTTCACGGGATCCCCCGGCGCGCCCGCGAAGAGCGCCAGCGGGACGCCGTCGGGGAGCCCCAGCCGGCGCCGGGCCGCGTCGCGGGGGGCCGGCGCGAAGCGGCGGAAGTCGACCCCGCTGGGCACCACCTCGCAATGCACGCCGGGCGGGAGGAGCGCGGCCATGTGCGGCGAGACCACCACCACCGCGTCGGCGCGCCGCGCCACGAAGCCGCTCACCCGCCGCAGCACCCACCCGGCCGCCGTCCCGCGCCCGCGGCGGCCGACGATCCCGTGCAGGTCGCTCCCGTGGAAGGTGACCACCAGCGGGGCCGGCGCGCCGAGCGCCACCACCCCGCTCTGGCCGAAGTGCGCGTGGACCACGTCGTAGCGCGCCCGCGCCAGGCGCCGCCGCAGGCGCATCCACGCCCACAGGTAGCGGAGCGGGTTCTTGCGCCCGCGGAAGGCGAACACGTCCACCTCCACCCCGGCGCGCCCGAGGCACGCCACCTCCTGCACCAGGTAGGGGACGTAGCCCGGGTGCGCGGGCGTGGGCCATTCCGAGGTGACCACCAGGATACGGAGTCCCTTCGCCATTCGGACACACCTCCGTCAGCGGCGCGGGGAGCGGTCCTTTGCGAATACAGGAATAAACGAGCGTTATCAAGGGAAGATCCGTTTGCGCGGGAGACGGGTGGGAGCGGCGGGCCCGGCCTCGCCGGGTCCCGCTCCTCCCCGCCGGCCGCGCTACGGCCCCACCCGGATCCGCCCGTCCACCGCCACGCCGCCCTCGGGGAAGGCGAGCCAGGGGTTGACGTCGAGCTCCTCGATGGCGTCGTGGTCGCCCACCAGCTGCGAGATCCGCTGGACGACCTCCTCCACCGCCGCCAGGTCGGACGCCGGCTCGCCGCGCACCCCCTGGAGGAGCTTGGCGCCGCGGATGGCGCGCACCATCTCGTGGGCGTCGACGTCGGAGACGGGCTGGACGCGGAAGACGACGTCGTGGAGCGCCTCGACGTAGATCCCCCCCAGCCCGAACATCAGGAGGGGCCCGAACTGCGGGTCCGACGTCATCCCCACGATCGTCTCCTTCCCGCCGGAGACCATCTTCTGCACCAGCACCCCCTCCACCTCGCCGGCCCCCACCCCCGCCCGCCGCGGCGCCTCGACCGTGATCCGCGCGTACGCCGCCCGCAGCTCCTCCGGCGTCTCCACGCCCACGATCACCCCGCCCACGTCCGACTTGTGGACGATCCGCGGCGAGAGGATCTTGAGCACCACCGGGTAGCCGACCGCCTCCGCCGCCTCCAGCGCCTCGGCCTCGGCGCGCGCCACGCGGTACGGGGCCACGGGGACGCCGTACGCCTCCAGCGCCCGCATCACCTCGGTCTCCGAGAGCTTCTCGCGCCCCTCGTCCCGCGCGCGGCCGATGATCTCCGCCACCGCCGCGCGGTCCACCGCGAACGCCTTCGTCTCGCCGATGGGCCGCTGGAGCCAGCGGCGGTACTGGTACAGGGCCCCCAGCGCCCGCGCCGCCGACTCGGGGAAGCGGTAGCCGGGGATCCCCGCCGCGTTCAGCTCCGCCAGCCCCTGCGGGAGCCCCTCGCGCCCCATCAGCACCGCCAGCACCGGCTTCTCCTTCTGCCCCGCCGCCACGTCCACGATCGCCTCGGCCACGTCCTCCTGCCGCACCCCCAGCGGGGGGACGAAGGCCGCGATCACCGCGTCGACGTTGGGGTCGGCGAGGACGGCCTCCACCGCCACCCGGTAGCTCTGCGGGTTGGCCGAGGCGATCATGTCGACCGGGTTGGTGAGCGACGCCTCCTCGGGGAAGTGCGCGGCCAGCGTGGCCCGCGTGGCCTCGGCCAGCTCGGTCACCACCAGCCCGTTCGCCTCGCAGGCGTCGGCGATGATGATCCCCGGGCCCCCCGCGTTGGTGACGATGGCCACCCGGTTCCCGCGGGGGATCGGCTGGCGCGAGAAGGCCATCGCCAGGTCGAACATCTCCTCCACCGTGTCGACGCGGATGACGCCGCACTGCTCCAGGAGCGCGTCCACCGCCACGTCGGCCCCCGCCAGCGCGCCCGTGTGCGACGACGCCGCCTTCGCCCCCGCGCCGGTGCGGCCCGACTTCACCACGATGATCGGCTTGGTGCGGGTGATCTCGCGGGCGAGCTGGGTGAACTTCCGCGGGTTCCCGAAGTTCTCCAGGTACATGAGGATCACCCGCGTCCGCTCGTCCCGCGCCCAGTACTGGACCAGGTCGTTGCCGGAGACGTCGGGCTTGTTCCCCACCGAGACGAACTGCGAGATCCCGATCCCGTACTCGGCCGCGTAGTCGAGGATGGTGACCCCCATCGCCCCGCTCTGGCTCATGAACGAGACGGGGCCCGCCGGGGGCATGGTGGGCGCGAAGGTGGCGTTCATCGACACCCCCGGCGCCGTGTTCAGCACCCCCATGCAGTTGGGTCCCACCAGCCGCATCCCGTACCTCCGCACCACCTCCATCAGCGCCCGCTCGCGCTCGATCCCGCTCCCGCCCACCTCCTTGAAGCCGGCGGAGATGACGACGAGCCCCTTGACCCCCTTCCGCCCGCACGCCTCGGCGGTCTCCACCACGTACTGCTTGGGGACGACGACCAGCGCCAGGTCGACGGGGTCGGGGATGGCCTCCACGGTGGGGTAGGCGCGGATCGAGTGGACCGACTCGGCCTTCGGGTTCACGGGGTAGACGCACCCGTCGTAGCCGTGGCGGAGGAGGTTGTCGAGGATCTGCCAGCCGATCGTGTTCGGCGTGCGGCTGGCGCCGATGACGGCGATCGACTTCGGGCGGAGGATGGCGTCGAGCATGTATCCGGCTAGTGCGTGAGTGCGTGAGTGCGTGAGTGCGAAAGTGTAAATGCGCTCACTCAATGTAGATGCGCGATTCATCGCGCCCGCGGAGCTTTCCCTCCACACGGACGCGGAGGAAATCGTAGCGAGCCCGCCCCCGTCCCGGAACGGGAGAGGGTGGCGAGCCTCAAGCGAGCCGGGTGAGGGCCCCGCGCGGAGCCCGCCGCCACGACGAAGCTCCCTCCACGGCAGCCTCCCGGCGCGCGGCAATCTCGCCCGGAAGGCGGGGCGGGGCAACGGGACATCTCCCGACCTTGCGTAAGGAGCGCTCCTGCTTTATCCTTTAATCCGGTTGAACGAATGAAGACGAACGGAACCCCCGCGATCTTCGACCGCATGTCGGCGCTGGCCGACACGACGCGGAGTCGTCTCCTCCTGCTGCTGGAGCGGCACGAGCTGACGGTGGGGGAGCTGTGCGCGGTCCTCCAGCTTCCACAGAGCACCGTCAGCCGCCACCTCAAGCTCCTCTCCGACGAGGCGTGGGTGAGCGGGCGGGCCGAGGGGACGAGCCGCCGCTACCGGATGGCGGCCGACGCGCTGGAGCCGAGCGCGCGGCGCCTGTGGACGCTGGTCCGCGAGCAGATGGCGGCGCTCCCCGCGGCCGAGCACGACGCGCAGCGGCTCCGGAGCGTGCTGGCGCAGCGGGTCACCCGCTCGCAGGCCTTCTTCAGCACCGCCGCCGGCGAGTGGGACCGCCTCCGCGCCGAGCTCTTCGGGCGGCGCGCCGACCTCCTGGGGCTCCTGGGCCTGCTGGACGACGGGTGGACGGTGGGCGACCTGGGGTGCGGGACGGGGCAGGTCTCCGAGTCGCTGGCCCCCTTCGTCCGCCGCGTGGTGGCGGTCGACGCCTCGGCGGCGATGCTGGCGGCGGCGCGCGAGCGGCTGGCGGGCGTGGAGCAGGTGGAGGTGCGCGCCGGCGAGCTGGAGGCGCTCCCGGTCGACGACGGCGAGCTCGACGCGGCGGTCCTCTTCCTCGTCCTCCACTACGTCGCCGAGCCCGAGCGCGCCCTGGCCGAAGCCGCCCGCGCCCTCCGCCCCGGCGGCCGGCTCCTGGTGGTCGACATGGCCCCCCACGACCGCGAGGAATACCGCCAGGCCATGGGCCACGTCTGGCAGGGCTTCCCCCCGGAGCGCCTGGCCGGGTGGATGGAGGAGGCGGGGCTGGAGCGCTTCCGCCACGTCCCCCTCCCGCCCGACCCCGCCGCCAAG
>DATACF010000564.1:0-7818 GCA_036259235.1 Longimicrobium sp.
GCGCCCGTCTTCAACGTCGTGTCGAGCGGAGGCCGCGACAGCCTTCAGCCCGCCTTGCGGATCTTGCCGGCGGAGATGCAGCTGGTGCACACGCGGACCTTGCGGTGCGTGCCGTTCTCCGTGACGATGCGGGCGGGCTGGAGGTTCGGGCGCCAGACACGCTTGGTCTTGTTGTTGGCGTGGCTGACGTTGTTCCCGCTGCGCGGGCCCTTTCCGCAGACGGCGCAGAAAGCCATCGGGAAGTCTCCTGGACGGTGATGCTACAAAAAACGTACGACAAGCCGGGAAATCTAAGCCCGACCCGGCTCCCGGTCAACCCGGGGCGGCGTATCTCCTTCGTTTGACACACCCTGGCCCGCAGCCTACGTTTTCGCACCAGCCGGCGCTCCACCGAAAGCGCCGCGGCCGCGCCATCCACGCACGGGCCCCACGGCCCCCATCCGACCCCCATGAAGACTGCACTCATCACCGGGATCACCGGTCAGGACGGGAGCTACCTCGCGGAGCTCCTCCTGGAGAAGGGATACCGCGTGTTCGGCCTCGTGCGCCGCTCCTCCACGGTCACCTTCGAGCGCATCCAGCACATCCAGGACCGCATCGAGCTCCTCTCGGGCGACCTCACCGACCAGAACTCGCTCTACTACGCCCTCGAGCAGTCGAACCCCGACGAGGTCTACAACCTGGCGGCGCAGTCGTTCGTCCAGACGTCGTGGACGCAGCCGGTCCTCACCGGCGACGTGACGGCGCTGGGGGTCACCCGGATGCTGGAGGCGATCCGGATCTTCGACCGGAAGATCCGCTTCTACCAGGCGTCCAGCTCCGAGATGTTCGGGAAGGTGCAGGCGGTCCCCCAGCGCGAGGACACGCCGTTCTACCCCCGCTCGCCGTACGGGGTCGCCAAGGTCTACGGGCACTGGGCGACGGTCAACTACCGCGAGAGCTACGACCTCTTCGCCGTCAGCGGGATCCTCTTCAACCACGAGTCGCCCCGCCGCGGGCTGGAGTTCGTCACCCGCAAGGTGACCGACGCGGCGGCGCGGATCAAGCTGGGGCTGGCCGACAAGCTCCCGCTGGGGAACCTGGACGCGCAGCGCGACTGGGGGTTCGCGGGCGACTACGTCCGCGCCATGTGGCTGATGCTCCAGAACGAGACGCCCAAGGACTACGTGGTGGCCACCGGCGAGACGCACTCGGTGCGCGAGCTGGTGGAGGTGGCCTTCGCCCACGTGGGGCTCGACTGGCGCGAGCACGTCCTCCTCGACGAGCGCTTCATGCGCCCGGCGGAGGTCGACCTCCTGGTGGGCGACGCCTCGGCGGCGCGCGAGGAGCTGGGGTGGGTGCCGGACGTGGCGTTCGAGGGGCTGGTGCGGATGATGGTCGAGGCCGACCTGGAGCGCCTCCGCGCCCAGCCGGGGCGGACGCTGGCGGCGGCGGGCTGAGCCCGTGCGCGTCCTGGTGACCGGGGCCGGGGGGTTCGTGGGCGGCCACCTCGTCCGCGCGCTCCTGGCGCGCGGCGACGAGGTCTTCGCCGCGCCGCCCCCGCCCCACGCGCCGCCGGCCGAAGTGGAGGGCGCGCGATGGCTCCCGCTGGAGATGACGTCGCCGGCCTCGCTGGCGGCGGCGGTGGCGGAGGCGCGCCCGGAGCGGGTCTTCCACCTGGCGGCGCAGTCGTCGGTGGCCGAGAGCTTCGCGGACCCGCTGGGGACGTGGGAGACCAACGCCACGGGGACGCTCCGCCTGTTGGCCGCGCTCCCGCCGGGGGTGCGCCTCGTCTTCGTCTCCTCCTCCGAGGTCTACGGCGCCGTCCCCGAGGAGGCGCAGCCGATCGCCGAGGACCGCCCCCTCCGTCCCGCGAACCCGTACGCCGCGTCGAAGGCGGCGGCGGAGATGGCCGTCCTCGAGGCGGCGGCGTCGGGGCGGGTGGACGCGGTCGTCGCGCGCTCGTTCACGCACACGGGGCCGGGGCAGACGGCGCGCTTCGCGCTCGCCTCCTTCGCGCGGCAGCTGGCGCGGATCCGCGCGGGGGCGGAGGCGCCGGTGCTCCGCGTCGGCAACCTGGAGGCGCGGCGCGACTACCTGGACGTCCGCGACGTGGTCCGCGCCTACCTCCTCCTCGCCGAGCGCGGGGAGACGGGGGGGGTCTACAACGTCTGCTCGGGCGAGGCGCATTCCCTTCGCGAGCTCCTGGAGACGCTGGTCGGCCTCTCCGGCGCGGACGTTCGCGTCGAAACGGACCCCGACCTCGTCCGCCCCCTCGACATCCCCCTCCTCCTCGGCGACCCGGCGGCGCTCCGCGCGCTGGGGTGGACGCCCGAGATCCCCCTCCGGCAAACGCTGGCCGACCTCCTGGAGTCGGCGGCGCACGGGGCGGAGCCCGCGGAGGCGGCGCCGTGACGGGGACGGTCTACCTGGTGGGGGCGGGGCCGGGCGACCCCGGGCTCCTCACCGTGCGCGGGGCCGAGCTCCTGGCGCGGGCCGACGCGGTGGTCTACGACGCCCTCGCCAACCCGCGCCTCCTGGAGCGGGCGCGGCCGGAGGCGGAGCTCGTCTACTCGGGGAAGCGCGCCGGCCAGCACTCCTTCACCCAGGAGGAGATCAACCGCACGCTGATCGAGCTGGCCGGGCGCCACGCGACGGTCGTCCGCCTCAAGGGGGGCGACCCGTTCGTCTTCGGGCGCGGGGGCGAGGAGGCGCTGGCGCTCCGCGAGGCGGGGGTCCCCTTCGAGGTCGTCCCCGGGGTGACGGCGGGGATCGCGGCGACGGCGTACGCGGGGATCCCCGTGACGCACCGGGGGGCCAGCGCCAGCGTGACGCTGGTGACGGGGCACGAGGACCCCACCAAGTTCGAGACCGACCTCGACTGGCCGGCGCTGGCGCGGCAGAAGGGGACGCTCGTCTTCTACATGAGCGTGCGGACGATGGCCGACAACTTCCGCCGCCTGGTCGACGGGGGGCGCCCGGCCGACACCCCGGCCGCGGCGATCGAGTGGGGGACGTACCCCCGCCAGCGGACCGTCGCCGGGACGCTGGCCACCCTCCCGGAGCTGGCGCGGGAGGCGGGGATCGGCGCGCCGTCGCTGATCGTGGTGGGCGACGTCGTGCGCTTACGCGACGAGCTGGCGTGGTTCGACCGGCGGCCGCTCTCGGGGCGGAAGATCGTCGTCACCCGCGCCCGCGCGCAGGCGAGCGACCTGGCGGCGGCGCTGGAGGCGCTGGGGGCGGAGGTGGTGCAGCTCCCCACCATCCGCATCGAGCCTCCCGCCGATCCCGGGCCCCTCCGGCGGGCCGTCGAGGAGGTGGCGTCGTTCGACTGGGTCGTCTTCACCTCCGTCAACGGGGTCGACCGCTTCTTCGCCGTCCTGGCGGAGCAGGGGAGGGACGCCCGCGCGCTGGCCACGGTGGCGGTGGCGGCCATCGGCCCGGCGACGGCGGCGGCGCTGGCGAAGCACGGGGTCCGCGCCGACCTCCTCCCCGACGAGTTCGTGGCCGAGGCCGCCGTGGAGGCGCTCTCCGCCGCCACCGACCTCCCGGGGAAGCGCATCCTCCTCCCCCGCGCCGACATCGCCCGCGCGGCGCTCCCCGAGGGCCTGAGGGCGCGGGGGGCGGAGGTGGCGGAGGTGGACGCCTACCGCACCGTGCGTGACGGCGCGGGGGCCGGCGCGGTGCGCGAGCGGCTGGCGGCGGGGGACGTCGACTGGGTGACCTTCACGGCCGCCTCGACGGTGCGCGGCTTCACCGACCTGGTCGGGACGGAGCTGGGCGCGGCGAAGGTGGCCTCCATCGGCCCGATCACCTCCGCGGCGGCGCGCGAGCGGGGGATGACGGTCGACCTGGAGGCCCGGGAGTACACGATCCCCGGGCTGGTGCGCGCCATCCTGGACTTCTACGCGGGAGACGCTTCGTGAGCGTGATGCGGGAGGCTCGGCGGGTGATGGGCGGGGTCTCGCTCCGTTCGTTCGGCCTCGCGTGCGCGCTGGCGTACGCCGTGCCGCTGGCCGCGCAGGACACGGTGTCGGCGGCGTTCACGACCGGGCGGATGCTGACCATCCTCCCGGCCGACTCCGGTGTGCAGCCGGGGTCGTCGCCGCTGCTCCCGCCGGAGCACTGGGCAGTGCGGGCGGCGGCGCGGGCCAAGGCGCTGGGGCTGGCGGACCGCTACCTTCCCGCGCAGGGGGCGGTGCCCCGGCACGCGGTCTCCGCGGCGCTGGCGGCGGCGGCGGCGCGGGCGCGGGAGACGCGGCCCGACCTCCTCCCGCTGGCGGAGGGGTGGGGCCGGCGCTTCGCGGAGGAGTTCTCGGAGTACGAGCGCGCGCCGGCGTCGTTCCAGCTCCAGGGGGCGCGGCTCGCGGTGGGGGCCGACGACCACACGGGTCGGCTGGAGCCCGCCTTCGGGGTGGCGTCGCGCTACCGCGACCCCGTGGCGCTCGAGAACCGGGGGCGGCTCTACGGCGAGGCGGCCGGGGGCGTTCTCGTGGGCGGCGTCGCGAGCGCGTTCGCGGAGGTGCGGGCGAACGGCGGCGGGGACTTCGACGCGCGGCGGTGGCAGGTGGGCGTCGGCGTGGGCGCGGTGGAGCTCTCGGTGGGCGAGCAGCCGGTGGCGTACGGGACGCTCCACGGCGGCGGGCTCCTCTTCTCGGGGGCGCAGCCGCTCCCGCGGGTGGAGGTGCAGACGCTCCGGCCGGTGCGCCTCCCGTCGTTCCTCCGCGCGCTGGGGCCGGTCTCCTTCCACACCTTCCTGAGCCGGATGGACGAGGAGGCGCGGCACCCGGGCGACCCGTGGATGTGGGGGGCGCGCGTGGCCTTCGAGCCGCACCCGCGCTTCACGGCGGCGCTCGCGCGGGGCTCCATCTTCGGCGGCGACAGCATCGAGTCGGAGACGAATTTCGAGAACGTGGCGAAGATGCTCGTCGGCGTCCTCTCCGACGAGTTCGAGAACCAGATCGTCGCCATGGACTTCCGCTGGCGGCTCCCCACCGAGGAGACGCTCCCCGCGACGCTCTACCTGGAGTGGGGGGCCGACGACGGGGCGGGGGCGTGGTGGGAGTCGCCGGGGATCGTCGCGGGGGCGTACGTGCCCGCCATTCCGGGGCTCCCCGAGGTCTCCGTGGGGGCCGAGGGGGCGTTCTTCCGCGCGGCGTGCTGCGGGCACGGCTCGTGGTTCACCAACGAGTCGCAGATCGGCGGGTGGGTGCGCGGGGGGCAGCCGCTGGCGCACCCGCTGGGGGGCGAGGGGTACGAGGCGGCGCTCTACACGCGGATGGAGCTCCTCGACGCGCGGCTCCGGGTGGACGCGCGCGGCTTCGTCCGGCACCGGGGCGACGAGGGGCTGGCGGAGGCGGTGGGGGCGGCCAACCTCTTCGCGCCGCAGCGGGCGGGGGGCTCCTTCGGCGGGGTGCTGGACGCGGCGTGGCGGGTGACGCCGTCGGCCGACGTGCGGGTGCGCCTCTTCGGCGACCGCGGCGACGGGTGGACCGAGCGGCGCGTGGAGGCGGCGGTGGCGTTCTTCCCGTTCTGACGTCTTCGCGGGCTTCGACGGCTTCGGCGCGGGGGCGGTTTCCGCTGGAACTGCAAACAGCAACTGCAACTACGGTGTTGGGCATGTCCCCGCTGCGCGGGGCCGGGCTGCGGGCGCCGTAGGAAACGATACTACCGTTTCCAACGGCGCGAAGCCCCTGGCGGACTCCATGCGCTCTGCCGCGTCTTCTCCGATCGCGTTCTCCTTCGCATTTCCCTCCGCCAGGGTCTTCGCCCTTCGGACCCGCATCCCTCATGCAACGTCGCAGGTGAGGGCGGCTCAGGGGCTTACGCGTGCTGCGCCGTCTGGACGTTCCGCCGCGGCGCGTTACATTCTACCTCGCGGAGCGCGTCCTCCGCCCGCGTGGGCCGCCGCCCGGGATCGTTCCCGGCGGCGGTCTCGCGTAGCTCCGATCTTCCCGCAGTCTTCGAGATACAGCATGCCCGGCTTTCCGGCCTACCGTCCCCGCCGTCTCCGGCGCACCGAGCCGATCCGCGCGCTGGTGCGCGAGACGTCGCTGGCGCCCTCGGACCTGGTCCTCCCGCTCTTCGTCGTCCCCGGGGCGGGGGTGCGCCGCCCGGTGGGGTCGATGGCGGGGGTCGAGCAGACCTCGGCCGACCAGCTCCTCCGCGACGCCGAGGAGGCGCTTTCCCTCGGCATCCCCGCCGTCCTCCTCTTCGGCATCCCCGACCACAAGGACGAGCAGGGGTCGGGCGGGTACGCCGACGACGGGGTCGTGCAGGGGGCGGTGCGGCTGCTCAAGCGCGAGCTCCCCGAGCTGGTGGTGATGACCGACGTCTGCCTCTGCGAGTACACCAGCCACGGCCACTGCGGGCTCGTCGTCGACGGCGACGTCGACAACGACGCCACCGTCCCCCTCCTGGCGCGGATGGCGGTGAGCCACGCCGCCGCGGGGGCCGACGTGGTGGCCCCCTCCGACATGATGGACGGGCGCGTGGGGGCCATCCGCGCGGCGCTCGACCAGGCGGGGTACGCCCGGACCTCCATCCTCTCGTACGCGGCCAAGTACGCGTCCGCCTTCTACGGCCCCTTCCGCGACGTGGCCGAGAGCGCGCCGGCCTTCGGCGACCGGCGCACCGCCCAGATGGACCCGGCGAACGTGGAGGAGGCGCTCCGCGAGGTGCGCCTCGACGTCGAGGAGGGCGCCGACATCGTCATGGTCAAGCCCGCCCTGGCCTACCTCGACGTGATCTCCCGCGTCAAGCGCGAGACGGGGTACCCGGTGTGCGCCTACCATGTCTCGGGCGAGTACGCCATGATCGTCGCCGCCGCCGAGCGCGGGTGGATCGACGGCGACCGCGCGCACGAGGAGGCGCTCCTCTCCATCCGGCGCGCCGGCGCCGACATGGTCATCTCCTACTGGTCGCGCCAGTTCGCCCGGAAATACCGCGAGCGCGGCGGGCTCCAGCGCGGGTGAAAGCTCGTCATCGAGACTGGGTTTTTCTCTTCATCCTCGATCCCGCCGGTCGTGCTTCCTCCCCTGAAACAGGCCATGTCGGTCAGCCGCGAGGCGCTGGCGCTGCGCGCGTGGGCGCTGCGGGTGCTGGCGGGCGACGCGCGGGCCCCGGCGCCGGGGGCGGGGGAGGGGGCGTGGCGGCTCTTCCTGGAGACGGAGGGGTGCGCGGCGCCGCTCTGGGCGCGCCTCTCGGCGGCGGGCGCGGCGGAGGGGCTCGCGGAGGGGGCCCGCGCCCTCCTCGCCGCGCGGGCCACCGACGAGACGCGGCGCTTCCTCTCGGCGCGCGCCCACCTGCGGACGCTGGGGAAGGTGGCGGCCGAGCGGGGGACGGAGATCGTCGCCCTCAAGGGGGGCGCCCACGCCGCCGAGGGGGGCGAGCCGCTCGACCTCGCCGACCTCGACCTCCTCCTCCCCGAGGACGAGGCCGGCGCCTTCGCCGAGGCCATCGGCGCGCGCGGCTACGCCCCCGTCCGCGACGACCCCGACCGCGACGACGACGACTGGCACCACCTGGCCCAGCGCGTGGCCCCGGGGGGGATCCAGGTCGAGATCCACTACCGCCTCCGCTCCTTCGCCGACGCGGCCCCCCTGCGGGCGCGCGCCCTCCCCGTCGCCGGCCTCCCCGCCACCCGGCGCCTCGCCCCCGCCGACCACGCCTGGCACCTCCTCCTCCACGCCGTCGTCGAGAGCCCCTTCCGCCGCGGCCGCCTCCGCGACCTCCTCCTGGCGGGGCGAGAGCTCGCCCGGATGGGGGCGGACGACGCGGCCGAGGTGGAGCGACGGGTCGCGGCGCACCCGTTCGCCGCCCCGCTGGGCGCGTTCGCGG
>DATACF010000565.1:0-8603 GCA_036259235.1 Longimicrobium sp.
GGGAATGCGAAGGGGATCGCGATCGGAGGAGAAGCGGCGGAGTGCGGGGAGTCCGCCAGGGGCTCCGCGCCGTTGGAAACGGTAGTATCGTTTCCTACGGCGCCCGCAGCCCGGCCCGGAGCGCAGCGGAGGGACACGCCCAAGCCCCGCCGTTGAAGTTGCCGTCGCCGTTCGCCGTCGCAGTTCCCGATCCCCGTCCGAAAGCGAACAAAAGCGAGGCGCCGCGCCAGATTCCCACGTGACCGCAAAATCTGTTACGCCCGAGAGTTGAATGCCGCCCCAAGGTTGGGTAACTTTTCGGGATGCCTACGCCAGAACAAGAAAGCCTGATCGTCCGCGGCGCCCGCGAGCACAACCTCAAGAACGTGGACGTCGTCCTCCCCCGCGACCGCCTGACCGTGATCACGGGCCTGAGCGGGAGCGGGAAGAGCTCGCTCGCCTTCGACACCATCTACGCCGAGGGCCAGCGGCGCTACGTGGAATCCCTCTCCGCGTACGCCCGCCAGTTCCTGGGGATGATGGAGAAGCCCGACGTCGACTCGATCGAGGGGCTGTCGCCGGCGATCTCCATCGAGCAGAAGACCGCCGGCCGCAACCCCCGCTCGACGGTGGGGACGGTGACGGAGGTCTACGACTACCTCCGCCTCCTCTGGGCGCGGGTGGGGACCCCCCACTGCCCCGGGTGCGGCCGCCCCGTCGAGCGGCAGAGCGCCACCCAGATCGTCGACCGCGTCCTGGAGCTCCCCGAAGGCACCCGGATCGAGGTCCTGGCCCCCGTGGTCCGCGGGCGGAAGGGCGAGTTCCGCGACCTCTTCGAGGAGATGCGGAAGAAGGGGTTCGTCCGCGCCCGCGTGGACGGCGACCTCCACGAGCTGGAGCGGCCGCCCACCCTCAACCGCCGCCAGAACCACGACATCTCCATCGTCGTCGACCGGCTGGTCGTCCGCGAGGAGGACCGGGGGCGCCTGGCCGACTCGGTGGAGACGGCGCTCCGCACCGCCGAGGGGGTCGTCGAGATCGACGTCCACCCGGGCGGGGGCGGCGACCCGGAGCCGCACGTCTACTCGGAGCACTACGCCTGCGCCAGCTGCGGGATCAGCATCCCGGAGCTGGAGCCGCGGCAGTTCTCGTTCAACTCCCCCTTCGGCGCCTGCCCGGCGTGCGGCGGGCTGGGGACCCGCAAGGAGCCCAACCCCGACCTCCTCCTGGCCGACCACTCGCTCTCCATCCTGGAGGGGGTCGTCCTCCCCTGGGGCGTCCCGCGGGGGCACCTGCGGGGGACGATCCTGGAGGGGCTGGCGGCGGCGCTGGGGTTCGACCTCAACACCCCTTGGCGCGACCTCCCCGAGCTCGCGCGGGAGGTCCTCCTCTACGGCGCCTCGGGCGACGGGAAGAAGGGGGCGGGGAAGCTCAAGTGGGGCGGGATCGTCAAGGACGTCTCGGCGCGCTACCGCGAAACGACCAGCGAGGCGATGCGGGAGACGCTGGAGGAGTACATGTCGACCCTTCCCTGCAACAGCTGCGGGGGGGCGCGGCTGAAGCCGGAGAGCCTGGCGGTGACCATCGGCGGGCGCTCGATCGGCGAGGTGGTGGCCGAGCCGGTGAGCGCGGCGCTGGCCTTCTTCGACGCGGTCGACGCCCTCCCGCACCTCCCGCGGGAGATCGCGGGGCCGATCCTCAAGGAGGTCCGCGAGCGGCTGTCGTTCCTGGTGGACGTGGGGCTCGAGTACCTGACGCTGGGGCGCTCGGCCGAGACGCTCTCCGGCGGCGAGGCGCAGCGGATCCGGCTGGCGACGCAGATCGGGTCGCGGCTGGTGGGGGTCCTGTACATCCTCGACGAGCCCTCCATCGGCCTCCACCAGCGCGACAACCAGCGCCTCCTGGAGACGCTCTGCGCTTTGCGCGACCTGGGGAACACGGTGCTGGTGGTGGAGCACGACGAGGACACCATCCGCGCGGCGGACCACGTGGTCGACCTGGGCCCCCGCGCGGGGCGCCACGGGGGCGAGGTGATCGCCGAGGGGACGCTGGACGACATCCTCGCGTCGGCCGAGTCGCTCACGGGGGCGTATCTCCGGGGCGAGAAGCGGATCGAGGTCCCGGCCGAGCGGAAAGCGCCGAAGCCGGGGCACGAGGTGGTGATCCACGGGGCGCGCGAGCACAACCTGCGCAACCTCGACGTCTCCATCCCGCTGGGGTGCTTCGTGGCGGTCACCGGGGTGTCGGGGTCGGGGAAGTCGACGCTGGTCAACGACATCCTCTGGAACGCGCTGGGGCGGAAGTTCTACCGCGCCAAGACCGTCCCGGGGCTCCACGACCGGATCACGGGGCTGGAGCTCCTCGACAAGGTGGTCGACATCGACCAGTCGCCGATCGGCCGCACGCCGCGCTCGAACCCGGCCACCTACACGGGGCTCTTCACGCAGATCCGCGAGCTCTTCGCGGAGCTCCCGGAGAGCAAGATGCGGGGGTACTCGCCGGGGCGCTTCTCGTTCAACGTGAAGGGCGGGCGGTGCGAGGCGTGCCAGGGCGACGGGCTGGTGAAGATCGAGATGCACTTCCTCCCCGACGTCTACGTCCCCTGCGACGTCTGCCGGGGGAAGCGCTACAACCGCGAGACGCTGGAGGTCTTCTACAAGGGCCACTCCATCGCCGACGTCCTGGAGCTGACGGTCGACGACGCCTGCGAGCTCTTCGACGCGGTGCCGCGGCTCAAGCGGCACCTGCAGACGCTCTCGGACGTGGGGCTCGGCTACATCCACCTGGGGCAGAGCGCGACGACGCTCTCGGGCGGCGAGGCGCAGCGGGTGAAGCTGGCCACGGAGCTCTCGAAGCTGGCCACGGGGCAGACCTTCTACATCCTCGACGAGCCGACGACGGGGCTCCACTTCGAGGACGTGCGGATGCTGCTGGAGGTGCTGCACCGGCTGGTGGAGCGCGGGAACACGGTGCTGGTGATCGAGCACAACCTCGACGTCGTCAAGACGGCCGACTGGGTGATCGACCTGGGGCCGGAGGGGGGGCCGAAGGGGGGCGAGGTGGTGGCCGCCGGCCCGCCGGAGGCGGTCGCCCGCGTCGCGCGCTCGCACACGGGGCGGTTCCTGGCCCAGATGCTGGGGATCACGCCGGACGCGGAGGCGCCCGTCGTCGCCGCGCCGGTGGTCGCGGAGGTGCCGGCGAAGCGGGGACGGAAGAAGAAGACGGCGTGAGTAGTGGAGGGGCGGCTCGAAGAGAAGTATTTTCGAGCCGCCTCTGTCTTTTCGATGTGATGGTTCTGACGTGCGCACACTTCCGAACGAGACCCCATCATGGACGTCCCCGCCGACCTGCTCGCCGCGAAGGCGGCGCTCCGTGCCCAGTACCTGAGGCCCGTGGCCGCGCGCGCCGCGGTCCGGGTGGGCTTCGAGACGGACATCCGGGTGGCGGTCGCCACCGCGCACGCGAACGTCCACGCGGTGGGGATCGGGCGGAAGATCGTCGCCGGGGTGCGGACGGAGACCCGCGCCGTCCGGCTCTACGTGACGCAGAAGATCGCACCCTCCCTCCTTCCGCCCGCCGACCGCATCCCCGAGCGCATCGACGGAGTGCCGACGGACGTGATCGAGTCTCCCGCCGCCTTCCTGATGCATCCGCCCGCGGCCGCGGGCCCGGAGTGCACGGGGCGCCGACAGCTGCGGCAGCGTCCGCTGATGGCCGGGGTCAGCGCCGCCCACGAGGGCGTCACCGTGGGGACGGTGTCCTGCTTCTGCCGCTCGACGCGTCCCGGCGACGAGTCCGAAGCGGTGTTCGTGCTGGGCAACAACCACGTCTTCGCCGATGTGGACCAGGCGTTCGCCGGAGACCCCATCCTCCAGCCGGGGCCGGTCGACGGCGGCGCGCAGGAGGATGCCGTCGCCACGCTCCACCGATACGTCCCGCTGGCGCTCGGCGGCGCGGTCGCGAACACGGTCGACGCCGCGATCGCGCGGCTGTTGCCCGAGGTGGAGTTCCGCAGCGAGATTTGCGGGATCGGTACCGTGGATGCGGTGGGGAGCGCCGAGGAAGAGCTGCGCGTCCGGAAACACGGGCGCACGACCGGGTATACGGAAGGAGAGGTCACCGACGCGCTCTACGACGCGGTGATCGGGATGGACCACAACGACCCCAGCGTCGTTGCCCTCTTCACCAACCAGCTCCGGATCGAGGCGCGCCCGCCCTATCCCGCCTTCGCGCTGGGGGGCGACAGCGGCTCGCTGGTCGTCCACGGGACGCGGAACGAGGCGGTGGGCCTCTCCTTTGCGGGCCCGCCGGGCGGAAGCTACGGTGTGGCGAACCCGATCGCGGGCGTGCTGTCGGAGCTTGAGATCGCGCTGCTATAGGAGACGTCCCATGGCGAAGACGCTCGAAGAGGTCAAGGAGGCGGTCAGCCGGAAGTACGTGGGGAAGATGGGGATCCACGCCGTCGGGATCCGTAGGTCGCAGAACGCCGTCTGTGTGTACCTGCACGATTTCGACGCGGTGGGGCAGGATGCTCTCCTGGAGGCGATCGCGAAGGAGGCTGGCCCCTACCAGGTGCTGACCGTCCGCGAGGATCGGCCGGTCATCGCGTGAGCGCCACCCGGCGCGGCTCACGAGCCGGTTCGTCCCGTCCCCCCATCCACCGTGGCCGCCCTCCTCGGGATCGTACTCTTTCCACCGGCCGGGCGCATCGTCTCCGGCCGTGGTCGTATCCCACCTTATATCCACCGCACACTCGTGGATTCTCCGTTCGATGGCACGAGCGCGTCCGGGGCCGTGGAGCCCTTCCTCGGCGCATGGCGGCTGCGCGCCGACGCGTCGCGGTACGAATTCGGGGCGCCGCCGCGGGAGGCGGTCTACCGGATCGAGCGCGACGGGGAGTGGCTCCTGTTCGCGGCGCGGTGGACCGGCGCGGACGGGCGGCGGCTGGAGATGAGCTTCGCAGGAATCCCCGACGGCGAGCCGCACGACTACGAGGACCCGGCGGTGGCCGACACCATCACCACGCGGCTGGTGGACGCGCGGACGCTGGAGACGGTGGCGGCCAAGGACGGGCGCGACGTGGCGGTGGGGCGGCGGGTGCTCTCGGACGACGGCGCGGAGATGACCGTGACGCAGTCCGGCACGACTCCTGACGGGAAGCCCTTCGCCAACGTCTCGGTCTACGACCGCGTCCGGCCGTAGACCGCCCGCAGCCGGAGCGTCCCCCGCCGATGAAGCCGCCGTCCGTCTCCGAAGCGCGCGCCGCCGCCGCCGACGCGCGCGACCCGCACCTCCGCCTCCCGCGCGAGCTGCGCGTGGCGCGCGTGGCCGAGGCCGTCTTCATCGTGGTGACGGCGTACGTGGCGCTCAGTCTTCCGCTGACGGCCGTCCCCGGCGGGGCCATGATCCGCGCGCGGCTCGTCTTCGAGGCGTGCGTGGCGCTGGCCGTCCTCTTGGCGCTCCCGCGGCGCCCCGGGCCGGTGCGCTTCCTGGCGATGGCGCTGGCGTTCTACGTCCTGGTCGGGTGCCTCCCCCACCTGGCGTCGCTCCCGGTGCGCTTCGGCCTCGCGCCGTCGTTCATGCTGGGGCTCCTCTCGCTCGTCATCACCGTCGCCGCGTGCGCCTCGCAGGGCGTCGTCCTCGTCGCCTGCGCGCTGGTGCGGCCGGAGTCGCTCGCGGGCGGCGATCCGCGCTGAGGCGGCGCCGGACGAGGCTTCCGCGCGTGGCCCTGGCGCGGCCGGGGCGGGTCGTTCAAAATTGCGCTCGACTTCTCCGCGCATCCGGTCTCCCCTCCCTCCCGGACCCTGGATCTTCCCATGAGACGCGCGCGCCGCCTCCTCGTCCCGTCGCTCCTCCTCCTCGCCGCCGCCTGCGCGTCGGCCAGCGCGCCGCCGCCGCCCCGCTCCTCGCCGCAGACGGCCCAGACGCCCCAGGGGCGCGCGTCGCAGGAGCGGCTGCTGGCGCGGCGGGGGTCGATGCGCGTCGTCGTCGAGCGCCCGGACACGGCGGCCGCGCGGGCGGTGCGGATCGTGGAGGGCGCGGGGGGCTACGTGGACGCCAGCACGGCGGACGAGAACTCGCGCGTGCAGCTGTGGGCGCGCGTCCCCGCCGCCACCCTCGACGGGGTGATGGAGGCGTTCGGGGGGCTGGGGGAGGTGGAGGAGCGGCACATCCGCACGGTCGACGTCACCGACGAGACCATCGACCTCGAGGCGCGCCTCCGCAACCAGACCGCCGTCCGCGACCGGCTGCGGAGCTACCTCCAGCAGGCCGGCGCGGTGGCCGACGTGATCGCGGTGGAGCGCGAGCTGGCGCGGGTGCAGGCCGAGGTCGAGGCGCTGGAGGCGCGGCTCGCCCGGATGCGCTCCGAGGTCGCCCTCTCGGCCGTCGACCTCCGCCTCGACCGGCGGCGCGTCCTGGGCCCCCTCGGCCAGGTCCTCTCCTCCGTCGCCTGGCTCGTCGAAAAGCTCTTCGTCATCCGCTAGTCGTCATCCGCTCTCCGTTCGCGGGAACGCCGGCGACGCGCGACGGGGCCGCCCGAGCAGTCCGCGCAGGCGGACTTCGTGCCGTTCCAGCCCCGGCTTCAGCCGGTTACGACGGTTTTCATCGAACGCGCGCCCCCTGTCCTCTCGCGAGGTCGGGAGGTGCGCCGCTTCGGGGGCGGACCCTGGGCGATCGGGACGTTCGACGGAGGTCGCGCGGCCGTCGCAACGCCTTCGCGAGACGGGAGATGGGGGCGATCTCCGGCTCGGGGGCACACCCCCTGCACGCCTTCCGGGTCCACTCTTCCCGGGAGATCCAGGGCCTGAGACTCAGGCGCCCGGGAGCGGACCCGACGTCAGGGAATCCCGATGTTCCGCCGCACCCTCCTCCGCGCCGCGCTCCTCCTGGCCGCGCCGCTCGCCGCGGCCGCCTGCGACCAGGCCGAGCCCTCGGACTTCGTCAACCAGGACCGGATCTTCACCGAGTACGACCTCCACTACGACGCCAACGCCGACCGCACCGTGGCGACCGCCGTCTTCCGCTTCGGCGGGCCCAGCGGGACGCTCCTGGAGCTCACCTCGCCCAGCGGCGTCACCGTGAACGGGCAGGCGCTCTCGAAGAAGGTGGAGCCGATCACCAACCGCACCGTCTACGAGCGCTCCTTCGCCGGGCTGGTGCAGAGCGCGACGTTCGTCTTCACCGACACCGAGGGCGAGAGCTACCAGAACACCTTCTCGCTCCGGGCCATCGGCTTCCCGGCTTCCGTCGGCCCCATCGACAACGACGCCAGCTACACGCTTCCCTGGACGGGGGCGGCGCTGGCCTCCGACGAGGAGGTCAACGTCGTCCTCTACCGGGTGGCGGGGGAGCCGGAGCTGGGGGTGTTCACGCAGCGCGACGACGGGGCGCAGAGCGTCATCCTCGACCGGGCGCAGCTGCAGAACGTGCAGGCGGGGCAGGTGACGCTGGCGATGGAGCGGAAGTTCACGCGGACGCCGGTGCAGGCGACTTCGTCCGGGGGGCGGATCACCGGGCGGTACACGCCTCGGAACCGGACGGCGCAGGTGACGGACTGAGGTTTTTCGTCGGCGGTGGAGGGGCCCGGCGCGCTTCGACAGGATCCGTACTGGGCACTGGGCACTTGAAACTGCGAACTACGTCTTCGGGCATGTCCCCGCTGCGCGGGGCCGGGCTGCGGGCGCCGTAGGAAACGATACTACCGTTTCCAACGGCGCGAAGCCCCTGGCGGACTCCACGGCGGCCGAGGGTTCCTCACGAATCGCGGCCGCCTTCGCATGTCCCCTCCGCCAGGGTCTTCGCCCTTCGGGCCCGCATCCCTCATGCAACGTCGCAGGCGCGGTCCGCATTCTCGCGCTTCGCCCGCTCCCTCGCTCCAGGGCGCCCGCGGCGCTCGCGGGCGTTCGCGCGGGGCGCCGCGCACGCGGCTTGCCTCTTCGCGCGGCGGTCCCCTGATTCCCGTCCTTCCGCCGTCTTCCCCGACGCGGACGGCGTTCCGGATGGCACGATCATGCCCGAAGTCACCACGCCCCTTCCCCGCGCCCCGAAGCCGCGCCTCCCCGGGCCGGTCCGCGCGGCGCGGATCGCGGAGGGACTCTACCTCCCCGTCGCCGTCTACCTCTTCCTCGGCGTCGCGCTCACCGACACGGGGACGCTGGCGCTCGCCGCGCTCCAGATCGGCGCGGCCGTCGCCGTCGTGGTGGGGCTCGGGCGGATGCGGAAGTGGGCGTGGGCGCTGGCGATGGTGCTCGCGCTCTACATCCTGGGCAGCATCGCCATGCGCGCTCCCGACGTCGTCCGCTCCGCGCTCGAGACGGGGCACGCCGGGTTCTACGTCGCCCTCGTCCTCGTCGCCTACGTCGCCCTCGCGCAGGTCGTCGTGCTGGTGGGGTGCGCGATGTTCGCGAAGCGATGGGGGGAGCTGCGGTAGGGAAAGTCCTGGGCGCCCCCCCCGGTTGAAACCGGGGGCTGGAACGACACGAAGTCCGCCTGCGTGGACTCCTCGCCGCCGGGATCGGCGAGGAAGCGGTCCCTGGCGCCACGAGGGCGGGATCGTCGGGTCCGTCCCGATCCGCCCTCGGATAAGAGAGAAGCCTCGCACGGGGAGCATGCCCGTGCGAGGC
>DATACF010000566.1:0-2468 GCA_036259235.1 Longimicrobium sp.
CGTCGCCGCTGGTGCTGGAGCCCTGCGGCGACGGCTGCTTCGCCGGGGAGGTGGTCCCCCACCCCGACCAGCTCACCTTCTTCATCCGCGTCGAGCGGCGCCCGGACGGCTCGCTGGGCGCGTTCCTCCGCAACCCCGAGCGCAACCTGGGGAGCTTCATCCCCCTCGCCGGCGTCGAGGCGGACGGTTCCGAAGTGCGGCTCCTCGACGCGCGCGACTCCGTGATCTCCCGCGGCGCGCTGCGCGACGGGGTGATGACGGTCTTCATCCCCAACCGCGGCGGCTCGTACGACTTCACCCGCGTGAGGGACGACGCGTTCACCTTCTTCTACCCCCGCGGCCGCCCCACCGCGCGGTACGACTACGCGCCCCCCCGGCCGCGGGACGACGGCTGGCCCGTGGGCACGCTCGACGAGGCGGGGATCTCGCGCGAGCGGATCCGCGCCGCCCTCGACTCGCTGGTCGACGCGCCGCGGGACTCGATCGGCGCGCACCGGCTGCACGCGCTCCTGGTCGCCCGCCACGGGAAGCTGGTGCTGGAGGAGTACTTCCACGGCGCGGACGCCGACATGCCGCACGAGACGCGCTCCGCCGCCAAGACCCTGGCCACGGTGCTCGCCGGCGCGGCGATGGAGGCGGGGATGCGCGTCGGCCCCGAGACGCCGGTGTACGCGACCCTGCGCCCCGGCGCGGCGGGGCTCGACCCGCGGAAGCGCGCGCTCACGCTCGAGCACCTCCTGAGCATGTCGTCGGGGTACGACTGCGACGACAGCGGGGAGCGGCCGGGCGACGAGGACGTCATCACCCAGCAGGCGGAGAACCCCGACTGGACCGGGATGATCCTGGACCTGGAGATGGTCCGCGCCCCCGGCGACTCGGCCGTCTACTGCTCCATCAACCCCCACCTGGCCGGCGTCGTGCTGTCGCGCGCCACGGGGCGCCCGCTCCCGGAGCTGTGGGACGAGCTGGTGGCGCGGCCGCTGGGGATGGAGCGGTACTACGCCTCCCTGGCGCCGCTCGGGGACGCGTACATGGGCGGCGGGTGGCGCCTCCGGATGCGCGACTTCATGAAGCTGGGGCAGCTGTACCTGGACGGCGGCACCTGGCGCGGGCGCCGGGTGCTGAGCGAGGAATGGGTGTGGCGCTCGACCGAGCCGCGCTTCCCCATGGGCTCGCGCGCCCGCTACGGGTATCTCTGGTGGACGCTCGACTACCCGTACGCGGGCCGCACGGTGCGCGCGTACTTCGCGTCGGGGAACGGGGGGCAGTACGTGATGGTGGTCCCCGAGCTGGACCTGGTCATCGGCGCGAACGGCGGCAACTACAACGACGACGCGAACTGGCGGACCGCGCTGGACCTCATCCCGCGCGTCATCCTCCCGGCCGTCGCGGAGGGGCGGTAGGAGGCTGGTCGCGGGACCCGCCGGGCTCCGCGCGGGGGCTCCGGGCGGCGGCCGAGGCGGGGTGGACGATCGTCCCGCCCCACCGCGCGCTCCGGGCCGACGGAGATTCCGAGCGGAGAGACACGACGAAAAAACCGGCCGCCGGAGAGTCTCCCGTCCGGCAGCTGGTCGGCGGGGAGTGATACCGGCTCCCTGGACGGAATGTGCAGAGCAGGCAGTCGCATCCGGGAGAGGAATCGCCCGCCTGGGCGAGCACGAGACCCCGATCGTGGGCGAGATCGATCGCACGATCCGACGCGGCATCGGGTATCACCGCCTCAAGCGAGGTCGGGCGGGACTGCGCGCTCCGCCACGCCCGCCGCGAAGCCCCGCTCCCCCGCACACTTCCCGAGGTGAGCAGCACCTTGTGCCCCGCGCGGGGGTAGACCCCCCAGGGCTCCACGAACGACAGGCCCCCGGCCGCCCTTCCCCGCTCGACACCAGGAACACATGAACTCGCTGCTCGCCGCATCCGCCCGGCGGAAGGATCGCCCGCGACGGGGCCCGCGCGCCGCTCTGGCGCGGGGGCGCGGCTTCGCCCTGCTCCTCTCCGCCCTCGTCGCCGCCTGCGCGGGGCCTGTTCCCGAGCGGGAGGTCTCCGGCTTCTCCCGCGACCTCGCCGGCGGAGCACGGCACGCGGAGCGCCTGGCCGAGAAGCAGCGCTCGGCGCCCGCGTCGATGTCCGACCGGGAGGTGGTCGCGGCGGGATACGTGGAGAGGGCCCGCCTGGGGATCGGGAGCCCGTTCCGCCTGATGGAGTACGCCCTCCTCGACCCGCGGCTCACCCCGGAGACCCGCGTCCCGCTCGTCTGGTCGCTGCTGGACGCCACGCGGAAGGGGCGCGGATACGAGCTCGATCCACGGGCGCTCACGCGGATCGGCGCGGACGCGCGCGGCCGGGACACGGCCGCCGCCCGGACGCACCTGGAGCTGATCGAGGACGCGGTCCGGCGCGCGGAGGACCCGCGCTCCGGCGAGCTCGCCGTGCGGGAGGCGTACCGCCTCGCCGCCGCGAGCCGCTCGGTC
>DATACF010000567.1:0-11669 GCA_036259235.1 Longimicrobium sp.
AGAAGTCGCGCCCGCGCCGTTTGAACGGTGCTTCCGTCGTGGCGGCGGTGTACGTATACTCTACGTACAACCAGGAGGTGAAAGGTGCAGAAGAAGCTCACGATCTCCGTCGACGAGGAGATCTACGACGGCCTCTACCGCGTCGTCGGGCCACGGCGGATCAGCCAGTTCATCGAGGAGCTGGTGCGCCCCCACGTCGTTCCAGCAGACCTGTCGGCGGCTTACGCCGAGATGGCCGCGGACGAGGCGCGTGAAGCGGAAGCGAAGGAATGGGGCGAAGCTCTGATCTCGGATGTCGCCGATGAAACGCGGTGAGGTCTGGTGGGTCAACTTCGACCCCTCCGTCGGCGGAGAGATCCGCAAGCAGCGTCCGGCCGTAATCGTCAGCAACGACGCCTCGAACCTGCACCTGAATCGCATGCAGGTCGTGCCGTTGACCAGCAGCGTGGAGCGGCTGTACCCGAGCGAGGCGTACGTCACGCTGAACGGTGAGCGGCGAAAGGCGATGGCGGACCAGCTGACGACCGCCAGCAAAGAGCGCTTCGCCGGGAGGATCGGAATGCTGTCGCGCGAAGATGTGGAAGCCGTGGAGCACGCGATAAGGGTGCAGTTGGGACTCACGCCGTAGGGTACGAGAGGACGATCACAGATAGATGTCCATTGGATCGGGGGAGGTCGGATCGAGCGGCGTCGCCGCGGCGCTCGCGCACGTGAAGGAGAGCGTGCGCGGGATGGGGGCGTACACGCTGCGCCCGTGCGAGCCGCGGATCAAGCTCAACCAGAACGAGAGCCCGTACGACGTCCCCGACGAGTTGAAGCGCCGCATCGCCGCGCGGCTCGAAGACCGGCCGTGGAACCGCTATCCGCCCTTCGTCGCCGCAAGCTTCATCGCCGCGGTGGCGGAGGCGACGGGGTGGCCGGAGGACGGGGTGCTGGTGGCGAACGGCTCCAACGAGCTGATCCAGGCCATCCTCGCCGTCACGGTCGGCCCGGGCGTGAGCGTCGTCATCCCGGAGCCGACCTTCACGCTCTACCGGCTGATGACAGAGGTCAACGGCGGCACCGTCGTCTCCGTCCCCCTGACGGACGAGCTCGCGTTCGACGTAGACGCGATCATCCACGCAGCACGCGAGTCGAGCGCGGCGGTCGTCGTCCTCTGCACGCCGAACAACCCCACGGGCGGCGCGCTGACCCGCGAGGAGATCGTCCGCGTCCACGACGAGACGGGGGCGCTGGTGCTCCTCGACCAGGCGTACGTGGAGTTCGGCGGCTACGACGGGATTCCCCTCCTGGCCGACCACCCGCGCCTCGTGGCCTTACGCACCTTCAGCAAGGCGATGGCGATGGCGGGGCTGCGCGCCGGCTACCTCCTGGCGCACCCCGCGCTCGCCGCCGAGGTGCACAAGGCCAAGCTCCCGTACAACATCAACTTCTTCACCGAGGTCGCCGCCGCCGAGGTCCTCCGCGGGCGCGCGCTGCTGGCGGCGAACGTCGAGAGCATCCGCGCCGAGCGCGACCGGCTCCTCCGCGAGCTGCGCGAGGTGCCGGGCCTGCGCGTCTACGACAGCGCCGCCAACTTCGTCCTCTTCCGCGTCGAGTCGCCCCGGATCACGCATACGAGGCTGTTCGAGCGGCTGTCGGACGAGCACGGCGTCCTGGTGCGCGACGTGTCGAAGTACCCCCTGCTGGAGCGGTGCCTGCGGGTGAACGCGGGGACGCCGGCGGAGACCGGCGCCTTCCTGGACGGCGTGAGGACGATCATGGGAGAAGACGGATGAGCCGCATCGCCGAGCGGACGCGGAAGACGCGCGAGACCGAGGTCCGCGTCCGGATCGACCTGGACGGCACCGGCGAGGCCGACGTGAAGACCGGCGTCGGCTTCTTCGACCACATGCTCGACGCCCTGGCCCGCCACGGGATGTTCGACCTCACGGTCCGCTGCGCGGGCGACCTCCACGTCGACGCCCACCACACGGTCGAGGACGTGGGGATCGTCCTCGGCGGCGCCTTCCTGGAGGCGCTGGGCGAGAAGCGGGGGATCGTCCGCTACGCCGACGCCACGGTGCCGCTCGACGAGGCGCTGGTGCGGGCGGTGGTGGACGTCTCGGGGCGCCCCTTCCTCGCCTTCGACGTCCCGCTCCCGCCCGGCCAGCCGATGATCGGGGCGTTCGACCCCGCGCTCTCGGCCGAGTTCTGGCGCGCCTTCGCCATGGAGGCGCGCCTCACGATGCACCTCGACGGCTTCCGCGGCGACAACGCGCACCACGTGGTCGAGGCCACGTTCAAGGCCGCCGCCCGCGCGCTCGACGCCGCCACCCGGACGGATCCGCGCCGCGGCGACGCCGTCCCCTCCACCAAGGGCGCGCTGTGAGCCGCCGCGTCGTCCTCCTCGACTACGGCGCGGGGAACCTCCGCTCCGTCGCCAAGGCCTTCGAGCACGAGGGCGCCGACGTCGTCCTCACCGCCGACCCGGCGGTGGCGCGCGGCGCGGAACGCCTCGTGCTCCCCGGGCAGGGGCACTTCGGCCAGTGCATGGCGCGGCTGGAGGACAGTGGGCTGGGCGACGCGGTGCGCGAGCACGTGGCCGCCGGGCGCCCCTTCCTGGGGATCTGCGTGGGGATGCAGCTCCTCTACGACGGGAGCGAGGAGGCGCCCGAGGCCCGCGGGCTGGGGCTCCTCCCGGGGACGGTGAAGCGGCTGCGGACCGGGCTCCCCCTCCCGCACGTGGGGTGGAACGCGGTGGAGTTCATCCGCGGCGCCGAGGCCGACCCGCTCCTGGCGGGCGTCGCGGGGCCCGAGCCGCGGTACTTCTACCACGTCCACTCGTACGGCGTGCTGGAGTCCGACGGCGAGCACGTCCTCGGCCGCTGCACCTACGACGACGCCTTCGCCTCCATCGTCGGCCGCGGCAACGTGTGGGGAATCCAGTTCCACCCCGAGAAGAGCCAGGAAGAGGGCTTACGCATCCTCGGCAACTTCGCGGGGATGTGAACCGATGAGCGAACCTGTTCCGATGAAACCGGATGCCTGACCGCGTCGCGTTCCTCAAGGGCCACGGGCTCGGCAACGACTACCTCGCGCTGGAGCTGGACGCGCTCCCGTTCGAGCTCTCGCCCCCGGCGGTGCGCCTCCTCTGCGACCGCCACACCGGCGTGGGCTCCGACGGCATCCTGGCGCGCGTACCGTCCACCGCGGCCGACTTCGGCGTCCGCATCTTCAACCCCGACGGGAGCGAGGCGGAGAAGAGCGGAAACGGGCTGCGGATCTTCGCCGCGTACCTCCTGGACCGGCACCTGGCGCGGATCGGCGCGCCCTTCGCCGTCGAGACGCCGGGGGGCATCGTGGGCCTCGCCATCCTCGGCGAGAGCGACGACGGGGTGCTCGACGTGGAGGCGGAGATGGGGACGGCGAGTTTCCGGAGCGCCGACGTGGGCCTCGCCGGGCCCGACCGCGAGACGGGGGGCGAGCCGCTGGAGCTGGAGTCCGGCGACCGCGTCCTCGTCAACACCGTCTCGGTGGGAAACCCCCACTGCGTCGTCTTCCAGGACGCGCTCGACGTCGAGGAGCTCCGCCGCCGCGCGCCGCAGATCTCCACGCACCCGAATTTCGCCCGCGGCACCAACGTCCAGTTCGCCGTCGGCATCGACGCGGCGACGGTGGACGCCTGGGTGTGGGAGCGGGGCGCGGGGGAGACGCGCGCCTCCGGCTCCAGCGCCTGCGCAGTAGCGGCGGCGGCGGTGCGCCGGGGGATCGTCTCCGAGCGGCAGGTGGAGGTGCGGATGCCCGGCGGGACGCTCCACGTCCACGTCCGCGACGACTGGGGCGTGACGCTCCGCGGCCCCGTCGAGGGCGTCTACCGCGGCGAGCTCACCGGCGGGATGCTCGACCGCCTGCGGAGGCTCTCGTGGCCCTAGCCAAGCGGATCATCCCCTGCCTCGACGTCAAGGACGGCCGGGTGGTCAAGGGGATCCAGTTCGAACGCCTCCGCGACGCCGGCGACCCCGTCGAGCAGGCGGTGCGCTACGACGCCGAGCGGGCCGACGAGCTCTGCTTCCTCGACATCACCGCCAGCCACGAGGGGCGCCAGGCGACGCTGGAGATGATCCGCCGCACCGCCGACGCCGTCTTCATCCCCTTCACCGTCGGCGGCGGCGTCCGCTCGGTCGACGACTTCAACGCGCTCCTGGGGGCCGGCGCCGACAAGGTGTCGGTGAACACCGCCGCCCTCCAGGACCCCGCGCTGGTGGAGCGCGCCGCCGCGCACTTCGGCTCGCAGTGCGTGGTCGTGGCCCTCGACGCCCGCCGCGCGCCGGCCGAGGACGCGGGGCGCTTCCCCTCGGGGTTCGAGGTCTTCACGCACGGCGGGCGGCGGGGGACGGGGGTCGACGCGGTGGAGTGGGCGCGGCGCATCGAATCGCTCGGCGCGGGGGAGATCCTGCTGACCTCGATGGACCGCGACGGGACGCGCGACGGCTACGACCTCCCGCTCACGCGGGCGGTCGCCTCGGCCGTCCGCATCCCGGTGATCGCCTCGGGGGGCGCGGGGGCGCTGGAGCACCTGGACGCCGCGCTGGCCGCCGGCGCGCACGCGGTGCTGGCGGCATCGATCTTCCATTTCGGCGAGTACACGCTGGCGGAGGCCCGGCGCTACCTGGCCGCCCGGGGGCACCCGGTGCGCCCCTGAGCCGCCGCGCGGGCCCATCTTTTGTAAGGGGTGGGAGATAGAGATCGTGTCTCCCCTGAAAACCGACGAGGAGCTGACGTGTACCGTTCCATTCGATCCATCCTCGCCCTCTCCGCCGTCCTGGCCGTGGCCGCCTGCGGCGGCGAAGCGGGCGCAGGCGACGCGGACAAGGGCGCCGGCCGCGGGTCCGGGGCCGCCGCCGACACCGCCAGAGAGGGCACGGCCAAGGCCGCCGAGCCCGCCATCAACCCGGCCGACACCGCCTCCCGCCGCGTCAAGGACGCGCTGGCGAAGACCGACAGCGCCGCCGCCGACTCCATCGCCAGGGCCGACAGCATCGCCGAGGCCGCGGGACAGCCGGTGCGCTACCGCGCGGGCGAGGACCCCCGCTTCGCGCGGCAGCGCGGGTGGCCGGTCAACTACCCGAAGCCGCTCCCGGGGGCCATCCTCCCCGAGAGGCGGATCGTCTGCTACTACGGCAACCCCAACTCCACGCGGATGGGGGCGCTGGGCGAGTTCCCGCGCGACGAGATGCTCCGGCGGCTGAACAACGAGGTCCAGAAGTGGACCCAGGCCGACCCGCAGCACCCGGCGGTCCCGTGCCTCCACATGGTCACCGTCGTCGCGCAGGGCGACCCCGGGCCGTCGGGGCACTACCGCTCGCAGATGCGCGACTCGCAGGTCGACTCCATCTACCAGATGGCGCGCTCGGTGAACGGGATCTTCTTCATCGACGTGCAGGTCGGCACCGACGACATCCGCAACATCATGCCCCGCTTCGAGAACTTCCTGAAGCGGCCCGACGTCCACTTCGCGGTCGACCCCGAGTTCTACATGCGGGGCGGCGTGGTGCCGGGGCGGAAGATCGGGACGATGCACGGCTCCGACATCAACTACGTCACCGAGCAGCTGGCGCGGATCGTCCGCGAGAACAACCTCCCGCCCAAGGTGCTCGTCATCCACCGCTTCACGCGGAACATGGTGACCGACACCGAGAACATCATCCTGCGCCCCGAGGTGCAGATCGTGATGGACATGGACGGGTGGGGGGCGCCGTGGCTGAAGCGCGACTCGTACCGCGACTACGTGGTGCGCTATCCCGTGCAGTTCACCGGGTTCAAGCTCTTCTACCACAACGACACCAAGAAGGGCGACCCGCTGATGACCCCGCAGGACCTCCTGCGGCTGGAGCCCAAGCCGCTCTACATCCAGTACCAGTAGACCGGACGCTCCGGCGGGACGAAAGCGAGGGCGGCGCTCCCCAGGGGGCGCCGCCCTCGCCGTTCCGGTCGGCTGCGTCGAAGACTCGCTCACGCAGGCCAATGTAGATGCACGATTTATCGCGCCTGCAGAGCTCCGAATCGCAGATCGGCCGCGGAAACGACGCGATTCCTCCGCACCCGGTTTGGCGACGGGCGACCGCGGCGCGATGAATCGCGCATCTACATTGTTCCTATCGTTGCTCCCGTCGTTTCCGCTTCGCCCGGTCAGCGGGGGACGGGGACGACGCGCGCGGGGCCTTCGATTCCCACGCGGTCCACGGCGGAGACGGCGACCTCGGTGGGGTCGGCCGTCTCGCTCCCGCGCGCGACCGTGTGCGTCCGGGCGCCGCCGGGGAGGACCTCGACGCGCCAGCGGTCGCCGAAGCGGGCGCGGACGACCCACCACATGGGGGCGGGGCCGCCGCCGGGGGCGAAATCGACCGTCACACCGGACGCGCCGCGCTCCACCGTGACGGAGGGGCGGCCGGGGGCGCCGCGCGAGAGCCAGGGGGAGGCGGGGACGAGCGCGGGGTCGCGGTAGGCGTCGCGCTGGAGGCGCTCGACGAGGGAGTCGGGGTTCAGCATGAAGGCGCGCATGCTGAAGTGGACGTTCCCGGTGGCGCCGGGGCGGCCGCGGGTGACGTAGACCTGGCCCAGCACCTCGCTGGCCGGCCAGGGGCGCGGGTCGGCCTCGACGGTGCGGCTGGTGAAGTTCCCCGGCCAGAGGTGGCGCCCCTTCACGTTCTCGCCCACCCACCAGTCGAGGAGGACGGGGTAGCTGAGGTCGTACCTCGCGATGGGCCAGTAGAGCTGCGGGGTGAAGTAGTCCATCCACCCCTCGCGGAGCCACCGGCGCGCGTCGGCGTAGAGGGCGGCGTACTGGTCGAAGGCGATCGTCGCCTCCGGCGGGCTCCCGGGGCGCCAGACGCCGAAGGGGCTGATCCCGAACTTCACCCACGGCTTCTCGGCCTTGATCCGCCCGTAGAGGTCGCGGACCAGGTCGTCGACGTTCTTCCGCCGCCAGTCGCCGCGCGAGAGGCGGCCGCCGCCCTGGACGTAGCGCGTCCAGCTGGGCTCGTCGGGGAAGTCGACGACGGCGCCCGCCGAGTCGCGCTCGGGATAGGGGTAGAAGTAGTCGTCGATGTGCACGCCGTCGACGTCGTAGCGCCGCACCACGTCGAGGATCACCGCCGTGGTCCGCTCGCGCACCGCCGGCTCGCCGGGCTCCATCCAGAGGTAGCGCCCGTACGTCCGCACCAGCTCCGGCCGGGCGCGGCTGATGTGGCTTTCGGCGGCGGGCGAATGGCCGGAGGGGTGGCGGGCGCGGTACGGGTTGAACCAGGCGTGGAGCTCCAGCCCGCGCCGGTGCGCCTCGGCCACGGCGAACTCGAGCGGGTCGTAGAAGGGCTCGGGGGCGCGCCCCATCTGACCGGTGAGGTATTCCGACCACGGCTCCAGGTCGGAGGCGTAGAGCGCGTCGGCGGCGGGGCGCACCTGGAGGACGACGGCGTTCAGCTTCAGCGCCGCCGCCCGGTCGAGCATCGCGACCAGCTCGGCCTTCTGGCCGTCGGCCGGGAGGCCGGGGCGCGACGGCCAGTCGATGTTCGCCACCGACGCCACCCACACGCCCCGGAGCTCCCGCCGCACCTCCGGGAGCCCGTCCGGCCGCGGCCCCGCCGCCGGCCGCCCCGGCGCGCACGCCGCCGCCATCGCGAGCACGCAGGCCGCCGACAGCGCCCGTGGCATGCTCATCCCACCCATCTTCATCGCAAGGTCCCCGTCGCGGATGTACACTTCCGTCGCCTCGCGGCAACGTACTCCGCGACGCCTCCGCCCGGCAACCGCTCGTGGTGCTCGCCGATTGCGCACTTCGCGGGGGGATCGGGTATAATCCTCCGCCCGATACCCGGTCCGTCCGGTGGGTGGTCGATCGCGAGAAATCCCGGCCTGTCATTCCGAACGAGGAACGAGTGAGGAATCTACTCGCCTCGCCAGGGAACGGGTCTCCGAGCATGGATCTCTCCGAATCCCCTTCTGATGATCGGGATTTGGTATCATGTGATCCCCCCTTCCCCGCCCCAGCCCCGCCCGATGCGCCGTCGCCTCCTCCGCCCGCTCGCCTGCGTGATCGCCCTCGTCGCGATGGGGACGGCGTGCGCGCACCGCATTCGTTCGGACGACGGGCGACTCCGGGCGACGGCGGCAGCGCTCGTCCACGAGATCGGCGCCGACACGCTGTGGATCACGCTCCACCGGCCGGGATACGCGTCCGGGACGACTCGCATTCCGATCCGCGCCGACTCCCTCGCGGCGCTCGTCTCCGCGTACCGCCGCGAGCTGGGGGTGGACGCGCGCGCGCCCTCGCCCGCGGCGGCCGACTCCGCGCACGCCGCGGCGGTGGAGGCGGCGCATCGGGGGAACGTCGCGGAGGCGCGGATGGCGGCGGTGCTCCTTCCTCCCGAGCTGCGGGCGCGACTGCCGGAATCGGGCGAGATCGTCGTCGTCCCCGCCGGCCCGCTGTGGGCGGTCCCCTTCGCCGCGCTGCCGCTGGGGGAGGAGGAGCCGATGGGGATTCGCTTCGCCCTGCGCTACGCGGAGTCGCCGGAGGACGAGCGGGAGAGCGCGTCCGACGTGCGCGACGACGCGTCCGCGCTCCGCGCCGCGCTGGTCGTCGGCAACCCGCGGATGCCCGTCGAGACGATGGCGGACCGCGCGCCGCTCGTCCCCCTCCCCGCCGCCGAGCGCGAAGCGGCGTGGGTCGCCGCCCGACTGGGCGCCGTCGCCCTCACGGGCGCGGGGGCGGACGAGGCGACCGTGCGCGCCCGCCTCCCCCACGCGCCGCTCGCGCACCTCGCGACGCACGGGGTGTCGGAGGCGGAGGGGGGAACGTCGTTCCTCGCGCTCGCGCCGGGCGGCGGGGAGGACGGGCGGCTGACGGTGGAAGAGGTGCGGAGGCTGCCGGCGCTGCGGGCGGAGCTCGTCGTGCTCTCCGCGTGCGAGACGGGAATGGAGGAGGGGACGGAGGACGGAGGGGCGCCGCCGCTCCAGCGCGCGTTTCGGGCGAGGGGCGCCCGGAGCGTGCTGGCGAGCCTGTGGCGCGTGTCGGACGAGGCGGCGGAGCCGCTGATGCGCGCCTTCTACGCGCACTGGCTCGACGACGCCGACCGCCCGTCGAAAGCCGAGGCGCTGCGGCGCGCGCAGGCCGACCTGCGGCGCGCGCCGGGGTTCGCGGACCCGCTGTACTGGGCGGCGTTCCAGCTGCACGGCGGGCGGTGACGGGCGGATGGGCGAAGACGGTTGGAACGCGAAAGGGCACTCCGGCGAGTGCCCTTTCGTGCGTTGGTGCGGACCGAGCCTCGGTGCGGATGGAGCTCTCGTGCGCGTCCCTGGCATCGCTACCCCCGGTTGAAACCGGGGGCTGGAACGGCACGAAGTCCGCCTTCACGGACTGCTCGTGGCCGGGACCGGGGCGGATTCGGGGGGAGGCGCGTCGAGCCGGCCCCGCGGTGCCGTTCACCGCTTGCGGAGGAAGGCCTCGATGGAGGTGCCGACGTCGGTGCCCTCGGCGCGGGGGGATTGGGCCTTGCCGAAGCGCTGCTTGGCGTAGCGCGTCGTGGGGGCGAAGGTGGCGTCGACGGCCTGCTGGAAGGTGGTGGCGGCGGTGGCGGCGCGGAGCTGCTCGACGAAGAAGTGGGTGAAGACGCTCTCCTCGCCGCCGCCCGGCCAGCTCCCCCCCGCCGCCCACGACGACTCGTGCTCGGCCGAGGCGGCCACCAGCATCCGGCTCCGCGGCGCCGCATCGCCCTGGAGCGCGCCCGCGAGCGACGCCTCGCCGCGCGCGGAGGGGAGCCACGCCGCGGGGAGCTCCGTCCAGGCGCGCATCTCGCCCCACGCCAGGTACTTGGCCTTCCCGTCGCCGCCGCCGAAGGCCGAGGCGCCGCGGAGCACCGTCCCCGAGTTGCACGAGTCGAAGATGAAGAGCCCGCGCCCGGCGCGGAGCCCCTCGGAGAGGGCGCCCAGCTCGTCGTCGAGGATCAGGCTCCCGTTCTGCCCCGATCCCCACACGGCGATCGCCTCGTCCTTCCCGTCGGCCTCGGGGTCGGCGACGCCCGCGGTGGCGAAGTTCCCCTCCAGGCGCGCGCCGTGGCCCGAGTAGTAGAAGACCGCCACCCCGTCGGGCCCGGCCTGCCCCAGGTGGCGCTGCACCGCCTGGACGATCTGCTCGCGGCTCCCCTCGCGGTCGAGGAGCGTCACCACGTTGCCGGGGCGGAAGCCGAAGCGGCGCACCAGGACGTCGCGCATCAGCCGGACGTCGGACGCCGGCCCGTCGAGGTTCTTCCGGTCGGACGGGTACGCCTCGATCCCCACCAGCACCGCGTACCGCTCCGCCGGGTCGGCGCCGCCGGGGTAGAGCGCCGCCCAGTCCTTGGAGGCCGCCACCTCGCCCCCCGCCAGCGACGACTCGACCGAGAGTGTGTACGACCCCGTCTCGCCCTTGCGGAAGGCGTTGACGCCGATGGTGTACGTCCCGTCGTTCAGGAGGTCGACGGTGAGGCGCGCGTCCGTCCCCCCGCCCCCGTCGTCGTCGAAGGCGAGGGAGGTGGTGGTGGGGGGAAGGTCGACCCGGAGGAAGACGTCGAACTTGGGGCTCCGGGCCGAGACGCGGATCCGCTCGCCCTTCCGCGCCCGGTACGTCCACACGTCCACGTACGAGCTGTCGTCGAGGACCGAGTCGCCGCGCGCCAGCACCCCCGTCACCGGCGTCCCCGCGCGCACCTCGCCCACCGGCCCGGGGAGCGCCCGGTTGGCCGAGGCGTGCGCCCGCGCGGCCGCGGCCTTGGCCCCCGGCTGCGCGGCGGCCCCGGAGGCGGCGAAGAGGAGCGCGAAGAGGCTGAGCGAGACCGGCGTGCGCATGGGTTCGACCCGGCGGTGGAGGAAATCGAAAGAGGCGGGCGGGAGCGGGGCCGCGCCCGAAAAAGATACGCGCGCCCCCGGCGGCGTCCAAGCGCGCCGCGCGGCCGCATCATCGTACGGAGGAGACGGGGGTGGGGTTCCAGCGGGACGACAAAAGGGGAGCGCGCGGGGCGGGCGTCGCCGGCGCCGCGCCCCCCTCCCATCGCCACACCGGGCCGTCCTCCGTCGCCTCGCCTAATCCGCCCGCACCAGGAAGATCCACTCCCACCCCCGCGCCCCCCGGCGGAACCCCGCGCGGAGGTCGCGGTAGCCGAGGGCGCCCGCATAGTCCGGGGGCGCCGCCCAGATGGCGCCTCCCGCGACGTTGGCGATCCCGCGGTCGAGGAGGCTGGGGAAGAGCGCCAGGTCGTTGAAGCGGTGGGCCCGCCACGCCCCGATGGCCGGGAGCGCGCCCTCGCCCCCGGTCAGCGAGTGCACGAAGTCGGGCGTCATCACCCCCCGCAGCGCCTCGTAGTCGCGCCGGCGGGCCGCCTCGCGCACGGCGAGCGCGAAGTCGGCGAGGTCCAGCGGCTGCGCGTCGCGCGGCTCGCGGACGCGCGAGACGACCTTCGCGGTGTCCACCCGGCCGATCGGCTGGCCGCGGCAGTGGGCGCACTGCACCAGGAGCCCCGCCGAGTCGGCGCGGAGGATGGTGAGCCGCGTGAACAGGTACGGGAGCGTCACCGGGCCCGCGTCGCCCCGCAGCACCACCCCCGGCTCCCGCGTCCACACCTCCGTGGCCGGCGCGGGCGCCTCGGGGACGGGCGCGG
>DATACF010000568.1:0-11518 GCA_036259235.1 Longimicrobium sp.
CGGAGACGGAGGCGGCGCCCCGCGCGAGCGCCCCCGTCTCCGCCTCTACCGGGGCGGGCGGGGGCGCGGGGAGGCGGAGCGACACGCGCCGCCCGTCCCCCGGCGCCGGGCCCGCCTCGACGCGCGCCGCGGCCCAGGGGAGCGCACCCGCCCCCTCGTCCGCCTCCGCGAAGGCCCGGTCGTCTCCCTCCGCCCCCGCCGTCCCGTCGTCCTCCACCGCCAGCGCCAGGAGGCCGTCGGGGCCCACCCGCGCCGTCACCCGCACCCACGAGGGGCCGCGGCGGAGGGCGCTCTCGACCAGGGGCTGGAGGAGGCGCGGGGGGACGGAGAAGGCCCGCGCGGCCTCGTCGGCGTCGATCGCGGCGGTGGGCGCGTCTCCGCGGCGGGCGCGCTCGAGGTCGACGGCGAGGCGGACGGCGTCGAGCTCCTCCTCCAGCGGAGCGGGGCGCGCCGCGGGGGCCGACAGCGCGCGGCGGAGGACGTCGCCAAGGCGGGCCAGGAGCCGGTCGGCGGCCGGGGCGTCGCGGCGGAGGAGGGCGGAGACGGCGTCGAGGGCGCCGAAGAGGAAGCCCGGGTCGATCTGGGCCTGGAGCGCCTGGAGCCGCGCCCGCGCCAGCCGTGCCTCCAGCGCCACCCCCGCCACCGCCCGCTCGCGCGCGGCCAGCGCCTGGCGCACGGCGAACCCGGCGCTCACGCCGCTGACGGCGATCAGGAACTGGTTGGGGAAGAGGAGGAGGAAGCGCCGCGGCGGCGGCGCGTCCCAGGGGAAGCCCACCACGACGTCGAGCCCCCAGAAGAAGAAGTGCCGCGCCAGCACCACGCCCGTCGCCAGGAGCGGGAGGACCACCGCCGGGAAGACGAGCCCCCGCCACGGCCGGAGCCGCCATCCCACCGCGTACGCCGCCAGCGACGCCGTCGCCCAGGTGAGCGCGTCGTAGAACCCCACCGCCACGGCCATCCACCCGCGGGCCTCCGGATAGCGGGTGGCCACCTGGATGCTGAGGAAGACGGCGTCGGCCAGCCAGAACGCCGCGAGCATCACCCCCCACCGCCGCGGGCGGGGGTCGTCGTGGCGCGGCGGCGGGGGCGGGGGGGCGGCGGCGGGGCGCGCGGAGGTGCGCATCCCGAACGATCGCCCCCCTCGCGCCGTTGCTCAACCCCCGCGGGACGAGCGGTGGGCGCCGGGCGGGCGGGCGGCCGCGCGGGTGGGACGGGCGGTACGGCTGCGGGGACGGACGGCGACCGGGATCGGGCCGTTTCGGGATCGGGATCGGGATCGGGATCGAGAGGCGCGGTGTCCGCTCCCGCGGTTTGACGGCGGTTCGGGGCGCGGGTAAACTCGGGTCAGCGGACGATGCCGGTCGCGCCGCCCGATCTCCCTTCCTTCGATCCCGTTCTTTCGGAGCCGATGCCCGCGCCGACGCTGATGGTCCAGGGGACGTCCTCCGGGGCGGGGAAGTCGCTGCTGGTGACGGCGCTCTGCCGGATCTACGCGCGGCGGGGGCTGCGCGTCCTCCCGTTCAAGGCGCAGAACCTGAGCAACAACGCGGCGGTGACGCCCTCCGGCGGCGAGATCGGGCGGGCGCAGGCGCTCCAGGCGCGGGCGGCGGGGGTGGAGGCGCGGGTGGAGATGAACCCCGTCCTGGTGAAGCCCCTCTCCGACGCCCGCTCCGACGTCATCGTCCTGGGCCGCCGCGACCCGGCGCTGGCCGCCCTCCCGTGGACGGAGCGGAAGGCGGCGCTGGAGGGCGTCGTCCGCCGCTCGCTCGACGCGCTCCGCGCGGACGCGGAGCTGGTGGTGATCGAGGGGGCGGGGGGCCCGGCCGAGATCAACCTGGACGACGTGGCGAACATGCGGATCGCGCGCGAGGCGGGGGCGCCGGTGCTGCTGGTGGCCGACATCGACCGGGGCGGCGCCTTCGCGGCGCTCTACGGCACCTGGGCGCTGCTGCCGAAGGACGACCGCGCGCGGATCGTGGGCTTCGTCCTCAACAAGTTCCGCGGCGACGCCGACCTCCTCTCCCCCGCGCCGGAGACGCTCCACGCGATGACGGGGGTGCCGACGCTGGGCGTCGTCCCCTGGCTCCGCCTCGACCTCCCGGACGAGGACGCGTCCACGGTGGCCGACCGGGGCGAGGGGGGCGCGGTGGAGATCGTGGGCGTGCGCCTCCCGCACCTCTCCAACTTCGACGACCTCGACCCGCTGGCCGCCGAGCCCGGCGTGCGCGTCCGCTGGACCGATCGTCCCGAGGCGCTGGAGGGCGCCGACGCCCTCGTCCTCCCGGGGACGCGCAACACCACCGGCGACCTCCGCTGGCTCTGGGAGACGGGCCTCGCCGCCGCCCTCCGCGCCCGCGCCGCCGCCGGCGTCCCCGTCGTGGGCCTCTGCGGCGGCTACCAGATGCTCGGCCGCGCCGTCGCCGACCCGCTGGGGCTGGAAGGGGGCGGCGAGGCGCCGGGTTTGGGGCTGCTGGACGTCCGCACCGAGCTCGGCGAGGCGAAGACGACGCGCCGCGCCACGGGGCGGTGGACGACGCCCCCCGGCGCGCTGGCGGCGCTCGCGGGCGGCGAGGTGAGCGGGTACGAGATCCACCACGGGCGCACGGAGCTGGGGGCGGACGCGATTCCGTTGATCGAGGTCGAGGGGGAGCCGGCGGGCGCCGCGTCGGGCGCCGTGTGGGGGTGCTACCTGCACGGCGTGTTCGGGGACGACGCGCTGCGGGCGGCCTGGCTGGGCGCGCTCCGGGCGGAGCACGCGGCGGGGGCGCGGTGGGAGGCGCACCTGGAGCGCGAGATCGACCGGCTGGCGGACGCGGTGGAGGCGGCGCTGGACCTGGAGGCGGTGGACGGGGTGGTGTTCGGGTAGGAGACGGCGGATCGGGTTAGAGATTGGTGGGGGCGATCGGTGGTGGTGCGTGCTCCGGCATCGTCGGCCCTCACCCCCCGGCCCCCTCTCCCAACCCCCGGGAGAGGGGGAGAACGGCGTCGGCGCGCGGAGGCCGAGGCATGCGACGTCGGTCCGCCGCACGCGAAGGAGCCGACGCCGCCTGCGATGTTCGCGCGAGGGATGCGGGCCGTCCCTCCCCCGCATCCAGACACCGCACAAACGAGACAGAAAAGACACGCTCTGGACGGAACGCGAAGGACGCCGCATTCTTCATCCCCATTGCCCGCGGTCCCCCCTTCCGTTTACCCTGTCCGAGAGGCCCGTGACGTACACGATCAAAGAGTGGCCCACGCACGACCGCCCGCGGGAGCGGATGCGGGCGCTGGGCCCCCGCGCCCTCGCGCCGCGCGAGCTCCTGGCGCTCCTGATCGAGACCGGCCAGCCCCCGCAGGCCGGCCGCCCGGCAAGATCGGCGCTGGACCTGGCCGGTGACTTGCTGCGCTGGGCCGCGGCTTCGGGCGGCGGAGGAGGCGGCGCGGCGTCGCTGCGGAGGCTGATGACGGCGCCGCTGGCCGCCCTCTGCGAGGTGCCGGGGATCGGCGAGGCCAAGGCCGCCAAGGTGCTGGCCGCCTTCGAGCTGGGGCGCCGCGCCGCCGAAGAGGCCCGCCCCGAGCGCGAGCGGATGACCACCGCGCGCGACGTCTACGAGCGGATGCGGCTGGTGGTGCGCGACCTCGACCAGGAGGAGTTCCACGTCCTCCTCCTCAACACCCAGCGCGAGCTGATCCGCGACGTCGTCGTCACCCGGGGCACCCTCGACGCCTCGCTGGTGCACGCGCGCGAGGTCTTCCGCCACGCCATCGCCGAGGCGGCCTCGGTGGTGATCCTGGTGCACAACCACCCCAGCGGCGAGCCCGAGCCCTCGCCCGAGGACCGGCTGGTGACGCTCCAGCTGATGAGCGCCGGCGACACGCTGGGGATCCCCGTGGTCGACCACGTGATCGTGGGCGAGGGGCGGTACGTCTCGTTCATGGAGGCCGGGCTCATGGGGCCGGTGGCGGAACGCACGTAAATCGTTAGATTTCAAGGCATGATGACCACCTCGACGCACCGTTCCCGCGCACAGGTGACGGCCCCCGCGCGACTCCCGGCGGCCGGGCTTCCGTGCGCCCTCCGGGAGGGGTGACGCCGATGGCCACCCACGCCCCCGCCATCCTGGAGAGCGGCGCGATCGAGACCGCGCGCGCCGTCCTCCCGCCGAAGCTCCTCGGCGCCATCGAGCCGTACATGGAGCGGCTCGACGTCGAGCTCATCACCCGCGCCTACGAGTTCTCGCGCTTCGCCCACCGTGGGCAGAAGCGGAAGAGCGGCGAGGACTACATCGTCCACGCCGAGGAGGTCGCCGCCATCCTGGGCGAGCTCCACCTCGACTCGGTGACCATCGCCTGCGGGCTCATCCACGACGTCGTCGAGGACACCACGGCGACGCTGGAGGACGTCCGCGAGGCGTTCGGCGAGGAGGTGGCGCTGGTCGTCGACGGGCTCACCAAGCTGGCCAAGGTGCAGTTCCGCACCAGCACCGAGCAGCAGGTCGAGAACTTCCGCAAGCTCCTGCTGTCGATGGCGCAGGACGCCCGCGTCATCCTGGTGAAGCTGGCCGACCGGCTCCACAACATGCGCACCCTCGACTACCTCCCCGAGGAGAAGCGCCGCCGGATCGCCCTGGAGACGCGCGAGATCTACGCGCCGCTGGCCCACCGGCTGGGGGTGGCCACGGTGAAGTGGGAGCTGGAGGACCTCTGCTTCAAGTTCCTGGAGCCCGAGGCCTACCGCGAGCTCGCCAAGAAGATCTCCGAGAAGCGCCGCGAGCGCGAAGAGCTCATCGAGCGGATGCGCGAGCCGCTGGAGGCGGAGCTCCGCGAGGCGGGGATCGAGTGCGACGTCACGGGACGCCCCAAGCACCTGTGGTCGATCCAGCGGAAGATGGAGAAGCGCGCCAAGCCATACGAGGGGATCTACGACCTCATGGCCATGCGCGTGATCGTGGAGACCGTCACCGACTGCTACCACGCCCTCGGGGTCATCCACAACCGGTGGACGCCGCTCACCGAGCGCTTCCACGACTACATCGCGACGCCGAAGTCGAACATGTACCGCTCCCTCCACACGACCATCTTCGGTCCCGGGGGGCGGCTCTACGAGATCCAGATCCGCACGCGCGAGATGCACCGCACCGCCGAGTACGGGATCGCGGCGCACTGGAAGTACAAGGAGGGCTCCAGGGGCGACGACGTCGACGAGACGCTGACCTGGTTCCGGCAGGTGCTGGAGTGGCAGCAGGAGACGAAGGAGCCGGAGGAGTTCATGGAGTTCCTCCGCATCGACCTCTTCCAGGACGAGATCTTCGTCTTCACGCCGATGGGCGACGTGAAGCAGTTGCCGAAGGGCGCCACGCCGATCGACTTCGCCTTCACCGTGCACACCGAGGTGGGGCTGCACTGCGTGGGGGCGCGCGTCAACGGGCGGATCGCGCCGCTGGCCCGCGAGCTCCGGAACGGCGACACCGTCGAGATCCTCACCGACCCCAAGCAGCGGCCCTCGCGCGACTGGCTGGCCTTCGTCAAGACGGCGCGGGCGCGGAACAAGATCCGGCAGTGGATCAAGGAGGAGGAGTTCGGCTCCTCCGTGCAGCTGGGGCGCGAGTTCATCGAGCGCGAGATCAAGAAGGCGCGCAAGGAGAAGGTCTCCGACGACCGCTTCGGCGAGGCGGCGAAGGCGCTGGGGCTTCCCGACGCGGCGCACCTGTACGCCGCGCTGGGGCGCGGGGACCTGGGGCCCAGCGCGGTGATCCGCGAGCTCTGGCCCGAGACCGTGGAGCCGATGCCGAAGCCGCCGTCGGCGTTCGAGCGGCTGGTGTCGCGGGTGCGCGGGGCGCCGCCGGCGGTGCGCATCCAGGGGATGAACAACCTGATGGTGCGCTACTCCCAGTGCTGCCAGCCGGTGCCGGGCGACAAGGTGACGGGGTACATCACGCGCGGCCGGGGGGTCTCGATCCACCGCATCGACTGCCCGAACATTTTGCAGCTGCGCGACCATCCCGAGCGGCGGGTCGACATCGAGTGGGAGGTCGACGGGAGCGACCGGTTCTTCGTGCGTCTCATCATGGAGGGGACGGATCGTCGGGGCCTGTTCGCGGAGATCGCGAGCGCCATCTCGGCGACGAACACCAACATCAAGTCGGCGGACATCAAGGCGGACGAGCGGGGGATGAAGGGGGAGTTCGTCGTCGAGGTGGAGAACCTGACGCACCTGAACCGGGTGATCGCGGCGATCCGGAAGGTCAAGGGCGTCGTCCACGTCGAGCGGCGCGACCAGGTCGACCCCGACGGCATGCCCGACAGCTGATTCGTCGCGCTTCCTCGGAGCTCGTGCTGGGCACTGGGCACCTGGAACTGCGAACTGCAACGACGTCTTTGGGCATGTCCCCGCTAAAGCGGGGCCGGGCTGCGGGCGCCGTAGGAAACGATACTACCGTTTCCAACGGCGCGAAGCCCCTGGCGGACTCCATGCGGCCGCCGCATCTCCTCTCGATCGCGTCCCCCTTCGCATTCTCCCCCGCCAGGGTCTTCGCCCTTCGGGCCCGCATCCCTCATGCAACCGCGCGGCGCGCTCCTCCTTTTTCCGCGGTCTCTTCCTTCCCTTCTTCCTCCTCCTCCCATGCAGACGGTCTCGCTCCGGCGCGTGCTCCTGGCGGCGCTGCTCGCGTCGCTCTTCCCCGTGTGCGCTTTCGCTCAGCCCCTCGCGCGCGAGACGGCGCGCTTCACCGACCGGCTGGACGCGGAGGTGCCGCACGACGCGTGGGGGCGGGGGGCGTGGAGCGCCATGGACACGCTGGTGCTGGCCGCGCTGAACGGCGGCGTGGCGGCCGAGGGGCTGGACACCGTCTTCTCGCGGCTGCCGGGGTACTCGCCTCCGCAGCCCGCCGAAGGCTTCCAGGTTGGCCGGACGGCGTTCTACAGCCAGCTTCCGCGTGAGGCGCCGAACTACTGGGCGGGGCCGGTCCGGCTCGGCGGGCGGACGCTGGTGCTGGGGATCTATTCGCTCACCTACTCCGCGCCGGGGCGGCTGAGCGTCTACGGGCAGTCGGGCGGCCGCTGGCGCCGCGTCTCGCACGCCGACGCCGGCAACCCGGTCTCCGCCTATTTCCTCCCGCTGGGCGACACCGCGCGCGGCCTGGTGATGGTCGCGAACCACATCGGCGGCGACCACTCGGCGGCGCACGTCAAGCTCTGGCGCCTCACCCCCTCGGGCCTCCGCCTCCAGCGGGCGATCCCCCACCGCTTCATGGACGCCGTGGTCGAGGCGACGGACACCACGGTCTCCGTCGCGTACGACTCCCTGCCCCCGCGGATCGCGGGCGCCATCCTGGGGCCGCGTCTCGCCTTCCGCACCACCTTCCGCGTCCGCGAGGGGCGCATCGTCTCCACGACGGAGGCGCTCAACCCCTGGGTCCACACCGTCGACCGCTTCTACGACCACCTCGCCCGCGGCCGGCGCACCCTCGCCCGCCAGCTTGTGGCCGACGACGCCACCTTCCGCGCCCTCGCCGCCGCCCCCGAAGCCTCCGCCGAGGCCGAGGACGGCGACGCGGCTCTCGGCGACGGCTGGGTGCGGATGTGGACGGACGCGAAGCGCTTCCTCGTCTCCGTCCGCCGGGGCGGCGATGGTGCCTGGCGCATCGTCTCCGTCTCGGACAACGTCCAGCCCGAGCCCTGAGCGCTCCGAACGCTGATGCTCTCCTCGCCCGCCGACCCGCGGCCGCCGCGTGGATGTTTCTTCGACCCCACGGACCGCCCGCAATAGATTGGCGGGGGACGTATGTGCGGCACCGTCACGAGCCGGCGAGGAGAGGCACGATGCCACCGACACTAGAAAAGGCCGTCCGCGGGGCCGTGGTCTACGGAGCCATCCTCGCGGGGGCGGTGGCGTGCGCGGCCGTACCTCGGACATCGCCGCAGGAGGTCGCGCGCGGTCCCCTCGCGGAAGCGGCGCTCCCGCGCGACCGGGACGCGATCCGGAGGGAGGAGGAGATCCGGAAGGAGGAGGCGGCGCTGGTGGAGCGGGTCACCGCGATCATGAAGCGCAATCGGTCGGGCCACGCCACGCCGGAGACCGAGCGCCTGGAGGCGCAACGGCGGCTCCTCCGCGAGCTGGCGACCCCGATCAGGAGGGAGCGGCACGCCCTGTGGGCCATGATGCGCGCCGACCCCGCCGACCCCGTCTGGCGGTATCAGGTGCTCGCCGACGCCCGCCGCTACGTCGCGGTGGCCACCGACGACTTCACGGCGCGGCGGACGCGGATGGCGGGGCTGCGGCTCGAGGCCGTCCGGCGCGCGGGAACCGCGGCCGATTCGGTGGCCGCGCTGGAGCGCGAGGTGGCGCTGCGCCGGCGGTGGGTCGAGGCCGACCGCCGGCTGCGGGAGACGTGGGACCTCTTCCTCGCCGGTATGAACCTGCCCTCGATCGACGAAGACCGGGCGCAGCAGGCGCGGGCGGACGCCGCGCGGGCGGCGGAGCGCCGGTCGCGCGAGCGGGAGGCCGCCGAGACAGTCCGGGCGCTCGTGGTCGCGTTCGGCGTCGTGGCGGCGGTCTCCGCCGTGCTGGGCTCCACCCTCTCGACCGACGAGGAGAGGAGGGAGGTCACCGGCGGCGGCTACCTGGCACAGGCGAAGCGGGCGAAGCGGGACGAGTGCATCGCGCAGGGCAGGGGGTACCGCTCCGTGGACGACGAAGACATCGGCGTCTGCTTCCCCTGACGGCGGTGGACGCCCGGCTCCTTCCTTTCGTCGTCGCGCCCCCCCCGCGCGCGGTGGGATTCCCCGAGCGCAAGACTTGCCTCCACCCCCCCGCCCCCGATATTGGGAGGCGGGGTTTTCGCATCTGGCGAAGCTCCCCCGCGGCACCCCGATTTCGGTCGATCTTCGGGGCGGGTGCGGTGTACAGGGAGGACGCCGGAGGTCCGGCCTTCTTCCCGACAAGTCTTCGCGTGAGGCCAAGCATGCCGTTCGAACTGGTGTCCCCGTACTCGCCCCGCGGCGACCAGCCCAAGGCCATCGAAGAGCTGGCCGCGGGGCTCGAGCGCGGCGACAAGTACCAGACGCTCCTGGGAGCGACGGGAACGGGGAAGACGTACACCATCGCCAACGTCATCGCCCGCCACGGCCGCCCCGCGCTGGTGATGAGCCACAACAAGACGCTCGCCGCGCAGCTCTACGGCGAGCTCAAGCAGCTCTTCCCGAAGAACGCCGTCGAGTTCTTCATCTCCTACTACGACTACTACCAGCCCGAGGCGTACGTCCCCTCGTCGGACACGTACATCGAGAAGGACTCCTCGATCAACGAGGACATCGAGCGCCTCCGCCTCCGGGCCACGAGCTCGCTGATGGAGCGCGAGGACGTCATCATCGTCTCCTCCGTCTCGTGCATCTACGGCCTCGGCGACCCGCGCGAGTACCGCGAGCTGATGCTGGTGCTCGCGGTGGGGCAGACGATCAGCCGGAAGAAGATCCTCGAGGGGCTGGTCAACATCCAGTACAACCGCAACGACGCCGCCTTCGAGCGTGGGACCTTCCGCGTCCGCGGCGACACCGTCGAGGTCTACCCGGCGTACGAGGAGCAGGGGATCCGGATCGAGCTCTGGGGCGACGACATCGAGCGGATCACCCGCTTCGACCCCCTCACCGGCGAGACGATCGTGGTGCTCAAGCGCGCCGCCATCTACCCGGCCACCCACTTCGTCACCCAGAAGCGCACCATCGAGGCGGCCGTCTCGCGCATCCGCGCCGAGCTCGACGGGCGCCTCAAGGAGCTCTACGGGCAGGGGAAGCTGCTGGAGGCGCAGCGGCTGGAGTCGCGCACGAACTTCGACATCGAGATGATGATGGAGATCGGCACCTGCGCGGGGATCGAGAACTACAGCCGCCACATCGCCGGCCGCGCCGAGGGCGAGCGCCCGGCGTGCCTCTTCGACTACTTCCCCGAGGAGTTCCTCGTCGTCGTCGACGAGAGCCACGTCTCCGTCCCCCAGATCGGGGGGATGTACAACGGCGACCGCGCCCGCAAGCTGACGCTGGTCGACCACGGCTTCCGCCTCCCGTCGGCGCTCGACAACCGCCCGCTCAAGTTCGACGAGTGGGAGGCGCTCGTCCCGGAGGTGATCTTCGTCTCGGCCACCCCCGGCGAGTACGAGCTGGCCCGGAGCGGCGGCGTCGTCGTCGAGCAGATCATCCGTCCCACGGGGCTCATCGACCCCGAGGTCATCGTCCGCCCGGTGAAGGGGCAGGTCGACGACCTCCTGGCCGAGATCCGCATCCGCGCGGCGAAGAGCGAGCGCGTCCTGGTGACCACGCTCACCAAGCGGATGGCCGAGGACCTCACCGACTTCTTCCAGCAGGCCGGGGTGCGGGTGCGCTACCTCCACTCCGACATCGACGCGCTGGAGCGGGTGGAGATCCTCCGCGACCTCCGGCTGGGGAAGTTCGACGTCCTCATCGGGATCAACCTCCTCCGCGAGGGGCTCGACCTCCCCGAGGTGTCGCTGGTGGCCATCCTCGACGCCGACAAGGAAGGATTCCTCCGCTCCGCCTCGTCGCTGATCCAGACCGTCGGCCGCGCCGCCCGGAACTCGCAGGGGAAGGCGATCCTCTACGCCGACCGCGTCACCGGCTCCATGGCGCGGATGATGGAGGAGACCGGCCGCCGCCGCGCGCTCCAGGAGGCGTACAACCGCGAGCACGGGATCATCCCCACCACGATCATGAAGTCGGTGGAGGAGATCTCGATGTCGACCCGCGTGGCCGACGCCAGGACGCCGAAGGAGACCCCCGCCGAGGCGCGGGCCAAGCGCGTGGCCGAGCGGAAGGCGGCGACGGGGAAGAGCCCCGAGGAGACGCTCAAGGAGATCGAGGTCGAGATGCGCGACGCGGCGGCCCAGCTCGACTTCGAGCGCGCGGCCATGCTCCGCGACCAGTACCTGGAGCTCAAGGCCGAGCTCGACGGCGCCAAGCCCGTGCAGCGCCGCCAGGCCGGGGCCACGCGGTAGCCCATGCCTGAGGCGATGCGGGCGGAGCTGACGGAGGCCGCGCTGGCGGCGTGGGGCGAGCGGATCGGGCGCGAGGCGCCGACCCCGCTGGTGCTGGCGCTCCGCGGCGACCTGGGGGCGGGGAAGAGCACGCTCGCCCGCGCCGTGGCCCGCGGCGCGGGGGTGGAGGGCGAGGTGCCGTCGCCTACGTTCAACCTCCTCTTCCGCTACGACACCCCCCGCGGCGCGCGCCTCCACCACCTCGACCTCTACCGCCTGGAGCGGCCCGACGAGGTGTGGGAGCTGGGGTGGAGCGAGCTGGGCGCGCCGGGCGACCTCGTCCTCGTCGAGTGGCCCGAGCGCGCGGAGGCCCTCCTCCCCACGCCGCGGTGGGAGGTGGCGCTGGAGGACTTCGGCGACCCGGACGTGCGCGAGGTCTCCGCGCGCCCCGTGGGCGACCCGCCCCCCCTCCCGCCGATGGACGGAGGGGCGCCGTGACCGCCGCCGCGCCCGGCCGTCTTCCGGAGGGCCCCGTCCTCGCCGTCGACTCC
>DATACF010000569.1:0-1669 GCA_036259235.1 Longimicrobium sp.
CGGCCGCCGTGGAGTCCGCCAGGGGCTTCGCGCCGTTGGAAACGGTAGTATCGTTTCCTACGGCGCCCGCAGCCCGGCCCCGCGCAGCGGGGACATGCCCAACACCGCAGTTGCAGTTCGCAGTTCCGAGGACCCAGTGCCCAGCGGAACGCCCGTCGAAACGCGCAGAATCACGCCCGCCGCTTCAGGCTGTCCAGCGTCAGGACGACGGCGGACTCGGACTGGGCCCCGAACAGATCCAGCAGCGACGTCTGGTACCGCTGGTCCGAAGGCACGTCGTGGCACCGCCGGCACCGCGCCTCGTAGCTCTCCGCGCCCCCCACCTGCACGACCGGGCTCTCGTAAGGAGCCGGCTCCCCGTCCACCAGCCGCTGGTTGCGCGACGCCGGCGCCCCGCAGCGGACGCAGATGGCGTGCAGCTTGTCGACCGTCTCGGCGATGGTCAGGAGCTTCGGCATGGGCCCGAACGGCTCGCCGCGGAAGTCCATGTCGATCCCCGCGATGATCACCCGCGCCCCCCGGTCGGCCAGCGCCGAGACGACGTCGACGATCCCGTCGTCGAGGAACTGCACCTCGTCGACCGCGATCACCTGCGTGTCCGGGTGCACCCGCGCGGCGATCTCGGCGCTCCCGCTCACCGGGACGGCCTCGACGTCGGAGCCCGCGTGCGACGAGATGTGCTCGACCCCCGAGTAGCGGTCGTCGAGGGCGGGCTTGAAGACCTGGACGCGCTTGCGGGCGATGAGGGCGCGGCGGACGCGGCGGATGAGCTCCTCGCTCTTGCCGCTGAACATGGAGCCGGTGACGACCTCCACCCAGCCCTGTCCGTCGCCCTGGTACAGCGTGATGTCTCTCAAGGGAGCCTGCGGAGTGGGACCGTTCCGGCGCGCGGGGAGCGGCCGACCTGCGTGGCGCCCGGGCCGGGGACGGCGCGGGCGCGGACCGGCGACATTCTAGCCCCCGCGCCGGGGGGCCGACAAGGCGCCGGCCCCGTCCGACAGGCGCGGGTCCGGGCGCTACCCGCGGCGGCGCTTGTTGCGGCGCTCCAGCACCACCTCGTCCGCGACGATCATGTAGCGGATCATCTGCTCGCGCGCCTCGGGGAAGGCGTCGATGCGGTCGCGGAAGCGGTCGTTGGAGACGATGCTGGCGTCGAGCTCGCGGGCGAAGGAGAGGATGAAGTAGTCGGCGTCGGTCCCCGCCGGGGCCTGCTTGATCGTCCCGGCCTCCACCATCGCCTCGTACCGCTCCGGCTCGTCGATCTGGTGCCGGAGCGCGGCGTCGGCGACGACGATCGGCGCCATCCCCTCCTCGACCAGCTTCTCGCAGATCAGGTCGATGTTGCGGAGCCGGGCCTTCTCGCCCTCGCTGGAGTGCGCCACGTTGGAGCCGTCCACGAGGGCCGTGTCGGGCTGCTCTTCGCGCCTCTGGGTGCCTGTCATCGGTGTTTTCGCCGTCCGGTCCGGTGGTGCGGGGGCCGCTTTCGGAGTGTGGCGCGCGGCGCGCGGGGAACGTACGCAGGGGCGGTGCCATCTGCGCGTCGTTCGTCCCGAGGATAGGCCGGTCGACGGCGAACGGCAACGGCAACGACTGCGTCGGCCGGGGCGCGATCAGCGGTCTTTCGTCTCATGCCTCGACTCCGCGCGCCCCCCTCCCCCGGCCCCTCCCC
>DATACF010000570.1:0-3255 GCA_036259235.1 Longimicrobium sp.
GACATCGACGAGGTGATCCTGGTGGGCGGCTCCACCCGCATCCCCAAGATCCAGGAGGTGGTGAAGACCTTCTTCGGGAAGGACCCCCACAAGGGCGTCAACCCCGACGAGGTGGTGGCGGTCGGCGCCGCGATCCAGGGCGGCGTCCTGGCTGGCGACGTCAAGGACGTCCTCCTCCTCGACGTCACGCCGCTCTCGCTGGGCATCGAGACGCTGGGCGGGGTGTTCACCAAGCTGATCGAGCGCAACACCACCATCCCCACCAAGCGGAGCGAGGTGTTCTCGACCGCCGAGGACAGCCAGACCACGGTGGAGATCCACGTCCTGCAGGGCGAGCGGGACATGGCGATGTATAACAAGACCATCGGCAAGTTCCAGCTCACGGGGATTCCGCCGGCGCCCCGCGGGATGCCGCAGATCGAGGTGACGTTCGACATCGACGCGAACGGCATCCTCCACGTCTCGGCGAAGGACCGCGCGACGGGGAAGGAGCAGAAGATACGGATCGAGGCCTCCAGCGGCCTCTCGGAGTCCGAGATCGACCGGATGGTCAAGGACGCGGAGAGCCACGCCTCCGAGGACAAGGCCCGCCGCGAGCAGGTGGAGGCCCGCAACCAGCTCGACTCGCTGGTCTACCGGGTCGACAAGGAGAAGAAGGAGTGGGAGGAGAAGCTCGACGCCCCCACCCGCACCTCCCTCGACGAGGCGCTGGAGCGTGCCCGCCGCGCGCTCAAGCAGGACGACCTGAACGAGGTGCGCTCGGCCACCGAGGCCCTCAACACCGCCTTCAGCGCGGCCGGGGCGCAGCTCTACGCCCAGCAGCAGGACGCGGGCGCCGACGCCGGCTTCTCGGGCGGCGCCACGGCGGGGGCCGGCTTCGAGGGCGACGCCACCGCCCGCGCCGGCGGCCAGGGCGGCCAGGACGACGTCGTCGAGGCCGACTACGAGATCGTCGACGACAACAAGTAAGTCTCGTCTTGCCCCGGGCCCTCGGCCCCGTCTCCGTGCCCGGGGGCGGGGCCGAGGTTTTGCACGGCGCGGAAAACAGTGCGTGAGTGCGTGAGTGCGAAGTACGAGTCCGCACCTCGGCTCGCTTCGCGCGCGGAGCCCCAAAGTCCCCCGCTCCCACTTGTGGGAGAGGGTGGCGAGCCTGAAGCGAGCCGGGTGAGGGCCTCGCGGGGGCGGCGGGCGCGCGCGGCGAAATCTTCACCAATGCTTAATTCCTAGCATCTACCGGAACCTCGCGGTGCGGCGCCAGTATTGATGCGGCGAAACACGCGCGAGAAAGCCTCGAACCCCGAGCGAAGCCATGCTAGATCCAGTTCGTGCCAAGGCCAGGGTCGTCGGCGTCACGGCGGTGGCGTTCACCGGCGGGGTCCTGGTGGCCTCCGGGCTCGACCTCACCGCCGGGAGCCAGGCCGCCACCATCCTCCAGGCGACGGCCCCGGCCCCCACGCGGCAGGACGTCCAGCCCGTGGCCGACCTCAGCCAGGCCTTCATCTCCATCGCCGAGTCGGTGACCCCCGCCGTGGTGGCCATCGAGACCGAGCGGCGCGCCTCCGCCCGCCGCGGGCGGGGCGGCGGGCAGATCCCCGAGGAGCTGCGCGAGATGTTCCCCTTCCGCATCCCCGACGAGATGCGGAACATGCCGCAGGAGTCGCGCGGCTCGGGGTTCATCATCTCCGAGGACGGCTACATCGTCACCAACAACCACGTCGTCGAGGGGGCCGACCAGATCCACGTCGTCCTCCAGGACAACCGCAACCTCTCGGCGCGGCTGATCGGGCGCGACCCCAACACCGACATCGCCGTCATCAAGGTGGAGGGGAATCGCCTCCCGACGGTGCGGATGGGGCGCTCCGACGCCGCCCGCATCGGCGAGTGGGTCCTCGCCATCGGCAACCCGCTCGACCTGGGGACCACGGTGACGTCGGGGATCGTGAGCGCCAAGGGGCGCGCCCTCCCCATCCTCCGGCAGACCACCGGGAGCGCCTGGGCCATCGAGGACTTCATCCAGACCGACGCGCCGATCAACCCGGGGAACTCGGGCGGCCCGCTGGTCAACCTCCGGGGCGAGGTGGTGGGGGTCAACTCGGCGATCGCCTCCCCGACCGGCTACTACTCGGGGTACGGCTTCGCCGTCCCCATCGACCTGGCGCGCCGGATCGCCGACGACCTGATCCGCTACGGCCGCGTCCGCCGCCCCGCGCTGGGGGTGTCGGTGACGCAGGTGACCCCCGAGGACGCCGAGGTCTTCAAGCTCCCGCGGATCGAGGGCGTGGTGGCGCAGGACTTCCCCACGCAGAGCGCCGCGCGGCGCGCCGGGCTGCGGTCGGGCGACGTGATCGTGGCGGTCAACGGGCAGCGGATCGAGCGGGTGGGCCAGTTCCAGCGGATCGTGGCCGGCTTCCGCCCGGGCGACGACGTCACCCTCGACATCGTCCGCTACGGCAACCGCCAGCAGGTCCGCGTCGAGCTCCAGGAGGCCCCGGCCGACAGCGCCAGCCGCGTGGCCCAGGCCCCGGGCGGGCGCGAGGACGCCGAGGCGGTGGCGGCGTCGACCTCCAAGCTGGGGGTGGCCGTCTCGCCGCTGACCGCGCAGCTGGCGCGGCAGCTGGGGTACGACGCCGCCGGCGGGATCGTGATCACCGACGTGGAGCCGTTCGGGCCCGCGGCGCGCAACGGGATCCAGGAGGGGACGCGCATCCTCGCCGTCGACGGCCAGGAGGTCGGCGACGTGGCGGCGTTCCGGCGGGCCATGGAGCGGAAGCGGCCCGGCGAGGTGGTCTCGCTCCACCTCCAGTTCCGCGGCGGCCAGCGGTCCATCGCCAACGTCCGGCTCCCGAGCTGATCCCGTCTTTCTCGGAAGCGTAGCTCTGGAACGCGAAACGGCCGCCTCTGCACGGGGCGGCCGTCTTCGTTTGGTCTGTTAGCGTCGAACGGCAACTGCAACTGCAACGGCTTACGGCGACCGCGGATCCGGGCGTGTCCCTCCGCTGCGCTCCGGGCCGGGCTGCGGGCGCCGTAGGAAACGATACTACCGTTTCCAACGGCGCGGAGCCCCTGGCGGACTCCATGCCCTCCGCCGCATCTCCTCCGATCGCGCTCCCCTTCGCATTCCCCTCCGCCAGGGTCTCCGCCCTTCGGGCCCGCATCCCTCACGCAACTTCGCAGGCGACCTCGGCTCCTGCGCGTGCGGCGGACCGACGTCGCATGCCTCGGGCTCCGCGCGCCCCCCTCCCCCGGCCCCTCCCC
>DATACF010000571.1:0-2313 GCA_036259235.1 Longimicrobium sp.
GCGCCGGGCCAGCTCGGCCGCCAGCGCCGCCTCGGGCGGGCCCAGCCGCCGCCCCGACTCCGCGGTGGCGAGGGCCATCACCCCCAGCACCCGCGACTCGGCCCTGAGGGGGACGGCCAGCAGCGAGCGCATCCCCAGCGCCTCCACCACCCGCTGCCGCGCGGGGTCGGCGAGCGCCACCCCGCCCTCCTCCACCCGCTCCACCAGCACCGGCTCGCCGGTGCGGAGGACGCGGAGGGCCACGCTCCCGGCGTCGGGGCGGTCGGCGTACGAGCGCAGGAGGTCGCGGACGAGCCCCGCCTTCTCGGGGTCGGCGTGCCGCACCTCCACCGCCGCCGGGCCCCCCTCGGGGCCGGCGGTCACCACCGCGCAGACGTCGGCCAGCGCGGGGACGAGGAGGCGGGGGAGGGCGGAGAGCGTCTCGGCCACCTCCAGCGGCGCCGCCAGCGCCCGCCCCGCCTCGGCCAGGAGGCGCTCGACGCGCTCGGCGCGGCGCACCTCGGTGACGTCCTCGTAGAAGACCGAGACCCCCTCCTCGGTGGGGAAGACGCGCACCGACACCGTCCGGCCCAGCGCCGCCGAGTCGTACTCGAAGCTCCGCGGCTCGCCGCTCTCCAGCGCGCGCCGCATCTCGCGCCATCCCACCCCCCCCACCGCGCGGGGGAAGGCCTCCTCCAGCGTCCGCCCCAGGAGCTCCTCGCGGGGCTTCCCCAGCGTCGCCTCGGCTCGGCGGTTGACGTAGGTGTAGCGCAGCTCCCGGTCGAGGGCCACGAAGGCGTCGCCGATGCTCTCCAGGAGCGCCTCCAGCCGGCGCCGCGCCACCTCCGCCTCGGCGCGGACCCCGCGCTCCTCGGCCAGGCGGCGCGCCCCTTCCTCGGCCGCGCGCTGCTCGGTGACGTCCTGCCCCGTCCCGCTCATCCGCGCCACCGTCCCGTCCGGCCCCCGCTCCACCGTCCCCCGCGCGTGGAGGCGGCGGACGGCGCCGTCCGGGCGGACGATCCGGTGCTCGAACTCGAAGGCCTCCCCGCTCGCCACCGCCGCCCCCACGGCCTCCCGGACCCGCTCGCGGTCGTCGGGGTGGACGCGCTCCAGGAAGGCGGCGAGCGAGACCTCGGCCGCCCCCGGCTCCAGGCCGTAGACGCGGTGCATCTCGTCGGACCACCAGAGGCGGTCCTCGGCCGGGACCCACTCCCAGCTCCCCACGTGGGCCAGCGCCTGCGCTTCGGCCAGCTGCCCCTCCATCCCGGCGCGCAGCCGCTCCTGCGCCTCCTCCAGCGCCTGCGCCAGCGCGTGCGCCTCGGCGGTCTGCTGCTGGAGCTCGGCCGCCTGCATCTCCAGCTCGGCCGCCTGCTCCTGGAGCTCGGCCGCCTGCAGCTCGGCCTCGTGCTGGGCCTCGCGGGAGGCGTCGCGGGCGCGGGCCAGCGTGTCGTGCATGGCCCCGATCAGCACCGCCACCCCCGCGAAGACCACCAGCCGGACGACGTCGGCGACGGAGAGCGACCACTGTCCTTCCGCGCCCAGGAAGAAGTAGTTGGCCAGCGGGAGGGTGAGCGCCGTCGCCACCAGCGCCGGGCCCCGTCCGCCGTACCACGCCGAGAGGACGATGGCGGTGAAGAAGAAGAGGAAGACGTTGGGGGCCACCCACTCCCGGAGCGCCAGCGACACCGCCAGCGCCGCGGCCGTCGCCGCCAGCGCGAAGGCGTAGCGGAGCGCCGCGGCGCCCGGAGGGGGGCCGGCCGGGGTGGGGGGAGTGGACATCCGGGGCGCCGTCGGGGGAGGAACGAGGGACGCGGCGCGTCCTTTCGGCCCAATCTACCCACGCCCCCGTCCCCTCACCAGCCGGGGGCGGAAGGGGCGCGGACCCGCGGCGCCGTACGTTTTTTCCCCGCCGCCACTTACGCCCCGGGCCCCGTTCGCGGGCGCGCCGCGATACCGTTCCGGGCGTTCTTCTTGCGTCACGAATCCGCCACGCCCGATCCGCGTCTTCCGCATTGCGCCTGAGGCTCCGGGGCGCTATCGTCGCGAGACACGCTCTATTCCAGACGAAACGTCCGGCTCCGGGAATGCCCGGGCCCCGCGTGCGCGGCGGCCCGTCCTCGGGCCGGGGCGCCCCGCCCCGCGCCCCCTTCACCCCCGCTGGAGGAAGCGCCCGCATGCGAGTCTTACGCTCAACCGCCCTGGCGCTCGGCCTGGCGGCCCTCGTGGCCGCCTGCGCCGACGAGCCCACCTCGCCCCGCGCCACGGCCCCCACCCCCACGGCCCCCGTCCAGGGCGAGCTCGACGCCGTCTTCGCCCGCGCCGGCGCCGAGTTCG
>DATACF010000572.1:0-1828 GCA_036259235.1 Longimicrobium sp.
CGCATCCGGGTGCCTCCGGTTCGGGTCAACTTGGTCTCGGCAAAGCCCAAGCTACCCCGTCCTCGCGAGGATCAACATCCGGATGCGCCTTTTTCCCCTCGATCTGTTACATCATCCCGTTTCCGGATGGGAACTAGGCTCGCCACCCTCTCCCACAGGTGGGAGAGGGGACGTTTGGACCGGCGCGCGTCCTTCGCATCGGTGCGAAGCAAAGCTCCGCGGGCGCGATGAATCGCGCATCTACATTGGCTTGTGTGGGTCGGGCGCCACCGCCGGAAGTCACGCTGCCGCGGTCGAAGCGCGTCGGGAATCGACGAGCAGTCCGCGAAGGCGGACTTCGCGCCGTTGTTGCCGCGACGCCGCGACTTCAGTCGCCCGCGCTCACCGCCCCCTCCAGCACCTCCAGCCTCCCCGCGCCGGCGTCGAGGCGGGCGCGGACGCCGACGGGGAGGGTCCAGTTGTCGGCGACGTGGCCGAAGGGGAAGCCGACGGCCACCGGGACGCCCAGGTCGCCCAGGCGGTCGCGGAGGACCTCCTCCACCGCCGGGTGGTCGGGAGAGGCGCCCTCGGGGGTCTCGGTGAAGCCGCCGATGACGACGCCCGCGACGTGGTCGAGCACCCCCGCCAGGCGGAGCTGCGTCAGCATCCGGTCGACGCGGTAGGCGGGCTCGCCCACCTCCTCCAGGAAGAGGAGGGCGCCCTCGGCGTCGATGGCGTACGCCGTCCCCAGCGTGGAGGCCACCAGCGAGAGGTTGCCGCCCACCAGGGGGCCCTCCGCGACGCCGCCCGTGATCGTCTCCGTGCTCGCGTCGCCCTCGGGGAAGGGGAGGCGCCCGGCGGGGGCGGGGTCGGTGAGGACGCGCCAGAGGCCCGCCTGGGCGAAGTCGTTCATCTCCACCGTGGCCGGGTGCGGCCCGTGGAAGGAGACGACCCCCAGCCGCCGCGCCGCCAGGTGGAGCGCCGTGTTGTCGCTGAAGCCGATGAGCGCCTTCGGGCGGGCGACGAGCGCCTCCCAGTCGATGGCGTCGAGGATCCGCATCACCCCATAGCCGCCGCGGAGCGACCAGACAGCGTCGACGGAAGGGTCGCGGAGGGCGGCGTTGAAGTCGGCGGCGCGGGCGGCGTCGGGGGCGGAGAGGTAGCCGTGACGGCCGTGGCACGCCTCGCCGGGGACGGGCTCGAAGCCCCAGGCGCGGACGCGCTCGACGGCGCGCTCCACCGCCCCCTCGCCCAGGGGGCCGGCGGGGGCCACCAGCGCCACCCGGGCGCCGGGGCGGAGGGCGGGGGGGCGGATCACGATCCCCCTCCCGCGACGCCGGCCAGGAGCGCCAGCGCCCCCGCGGCGAGGGCGGCGCCCAGGAGGTACGGCGCCGCGGCCCCCGCGTGCGCCAGCGCGAAGCCGCCGGAGACGGGGCCGACCACCCGCCCCAGCGCGCCCAGCGACTGGTGGACGCCCAGGACGCGCCCCTGCTCGGCCGGGCCGGCCTGGCGCGAGACGAGGGAGGAGAGGGCGGGGGAGGCCATCCCCTGGCCCATCGCCAGGAGGGCGAGCGCGGCGAGGAGGAGGGGGAGCGAGGGGGCCAGCGCCACCCCGGCCAGCCCCGCCCCCATCGTCCAGAGCCCCAGGAGCCCCGCCCCCCGCTCGCCGAAGCGGCGGACCGCGCGCCCCACCGCGAACCCCTGCGCCACCACCGACACCACCCCCAGGAAGGCGAAGAGGAAGGCCACCTCCATCGGCGCCAGCGCCCACCGCGACGCGGCCACCAGCGAGAAGGTCCCCTCCAGCGCCGCGAAGGCCAGCGTGGCCAGGAAGGCAGCCCCGTAGAGC
>DATACF010000573.1:0-3884 GCA_036259235.1 Longimicrobium sp.
GTGGTCCACCGTCCGCATCTCCCAGGTCTGCAGCCCGAGCACGACCGCGACGGGCACGAGCATCACGGTCAGCGCCACCTGCGTCACGATGATCCCCGTCCAGACTCCCCCCAGCCGGACGCCCGATCCCCGCCCGCCCGCGCGCTGGAGGCTCGCCTGCGCCTGCCGACCGGTCACCTTGAGCCCCGGGAGCACGCCGGCCACGACGGCCCCGACCACGGCGAGGCCCACGGCGTAGGCGATCGTCGTGGGCGACAGGCCGTCACCGATCCACGACGGCATCCTGTGCCCTCCCGCCTGCAGCATCGACGCCATCATACCCGTCGCCCAGCGCAGCCCGGCCGAGGCGCCCGCCAGTCCCACGACGATGGCCACCCCGGCCAGCACCAGCGCCTCGGCGAAGAGCTGCGCCACGATCCGCCCCCGGCTCGCCCCCAGCGCCGTCCGCACCACGATCTCCCCCTCGCGCGCGGCGGTCCGCGCGAACACCAGCGTGGCCACGTTGGCGCAGGCCAGCCCCACGAAGACGGCGAAGAAGACGACGATCGACCAGAGCCCCGCCCGGAGCGACCCGTCGAAGCGCACGGGGAGGATCGACTCGGCGTAGGGGAGGACCTCGGGGCGGAGGTGCCGGTGCGTCTCGGGGAAGTCGGCGGCGGCGCGGCGGCCCACGGTGGCGAGCTCGGCCCGCGCTTCGTCCAGCGAGGCGCCGGGGGCGAGGCGGCCGAAGAGCTGGACCGCGGGGCCCTCGCCGCGCGCGATGCCCCCGGCGGCGGCGCGGAAGGGGACCCAGAGGGCGTGGGAGACGGGGAAGGCGAACCCCTCCGGCATCACCCCCACGATCGTGCTCCGCTCGCGCCCCAGCCGGAGCGTCCGCCCCACCACGGCGGGGTCGCCCCCGAAGCGCGTCCGCCACGCCCGGTGGCCGAGGACGACCACCGGCGGCGCGCCCGGCGCCTCGTCGGCGTCCACCAGCGCGCGCCCCAGGAGCGGGGGGACGCGGGCCACGCGGAAGCCGGACGCGGTCATCTCGGCCACGCTCACCGGCTCCACCCCGCCGTCGCCGGTGATCAGGTTCCGCTCGACGGTCCGGAAGGCGCCCAGCTCCTCCACCGTCCGCAGCCCCCCGCGCCAGGCCACGAAGTCGGCGGTCGCCCGCGGCCGGACGCGGCTCGCCCGCGCGTCCCAGTTGCGGATTCCGACGACCCGGTCCCCCTCGTCGAGCGGGAGGCGGGGGTGGAGGAGCTGGCCGACCGCCTCGAAGGAGGCGGCGCCGACGGCGATGGCGAAGGCGATGGCGAGGCCGCCCACCACGGTGAGCCCCGGGTGCTTCGCCAGCATCCGCAGGCCCAGCTTGAAGTCGAGCCGCATCCCGGCCACCCACGCCAGCCCCCGCGCGTCGCGGACCTCCTCGCGCACCTTCTCCACCCCGCCGAAGGCGACCGCCGCCCGGCGCCGCGCCTCGCGCGGGTCGAGCCCCTCCTCGCGGACCAGCCGCTCCGTCTCCATGTCGAGGTGGAAGCGGAGCTCCTCGTCCATCTCCGCGTCCGCCCGGCCGGGGGAGAAGACGCCGCGCAGCGCCTCGCGCGCCGCCGCCATCCACCTCACGCGGCCCCTCCCGTCCAGGCGAGGACCTGGTTCACCGCCGCCGACGAGCGCTCCCACTGCGCGCGCTCGCGGGCCAGCTCGCGCTCGCCCGCGGGGGTCAGCATGTAGTACTTCGCCCGGCGGTTGTTCTCGGTGACCCGCCACTCGGCGGCGATCCACCCCCGCGACGTCATCCGCTGGAGGGCCGGGTAGAGGCTCCCCTGGTTGACCTGGAAGACGTCGCGCGACATCTGCTGGATCCGCTGGCTGATCCCCCACCCGTGCATCGGCTCCAGCGACAGCGTCTTGAGGACCAGGAGCTCCAGGGTCCCCTGGAGGAGGTCGGACTGGTCGTGCGCCATGGCTTCTCCTTTCGATCGTCTACAGGAGCAAACTACACCTGTTCCTCTAGACCGTCAAGAGAAGTGCGGAATGGGCTCCTGCCGACCTTGTTCGATCCGACGTCCCCACTTCATGCAGACCAGGTGCGAAGACTGAACCTCGCGGCCGGCGCGGTGTACCGGGATCGTCCGCGCCGGCCCGGGAAGCTGCTTCCACCGTCGTCTTCCGGCCTCCCGAATTCCCGGGGGGAGGAGGAAACGGTGGATTTTCGTTAGATTATCCGCATGATCTCCGTATCCAACCTCGCGAAAGAGTTCGGCGACCGGGTCCTGTTCGCCGACGCGTCCTTCCAGCTGAACCCCGGCGAGCGCTACGGCATCGTGGGCGCCAACGGCTCGGGGAAGACGACGCTCCTGTCCATCCTGAGCGGCGACACCCCGCCCAGCGAGGGGACGGCCTCCATTCCCAAGTCGGCCCGGCTGGGCGTCCTCCGGCAGGACCAGTTCCTCTACGAGGACCAGGAGGTCATGCAGGTGGCGCTGATGGGCCACCCCGAGCTCTGGGACGCCATGGTCGAGAAGGAGAAGATCCTGGCCAACGCCCACGAGCACTTCGACATGGACCGCTTCTCGGTGCTCGAGGAGACGGTGCAGCGCCTCGACGGCTACACCGCCGAGGCGCGCGCCGCCGAGATCCTCGAAGGGCTCGGCCTCCCCGCCGAGGTGCACCGGCAGCCGCTGTCGACGCTCTCCGGCGGCTTCAAGCTCCGCGTCCTGCTGGCGCAGGTGCTGGCCGGCTCGCCCGACGTCCTCCTCCTCGACGAGCCCACCAACCACCTCGACATCCTCTCCATCCGCTGGCTGGAGAAGTTCCTCCACGACTTCGAGGGCCCGGTGGCGGTGATCTCGCACGACCACCGCTTCCTCGACAACGTCGCCACCCACATCCTCGACGTCGACTACCAGACGGTCACCCTCTACAAGGGGAACTACACGTCGTTCCTCGAGCAGAAGGTGGAGGACCGGGAGCGGCGCGAGAAGGAGATCGAGGGGCGGCAGAAGGAGATCGCGCACCACCAGAAGTTCGTCGACCGCTTCAAGGCCAAGGCGAGCAAGGCGCGCCAGGCCCAGAGCAAGGCGCGGATGATCGAGCGGATGGCCGAGGGGCTCGAGGAGCTCCCCGGGAGCTCGCGCCGCTACCCCAAGTTCCGCTTCGTCCCGAAGCGCGAGAGCGGGCGCGAGGTGCTGAAGATCAAGGGGATCAAGAAGGCCTTCGGCGACAAGGAGGTCCTCCCCGGCGTCGACCTGGAGGTGCGGCGGGGCGACCGGCTGGTGATCATGGGCCCCAACGGGATCGGGAAGTCGACGCTGCTGAAGATCGTCATGGGCGAGCTCCCCCCCGACGAGGGGTCGGTGGAGTGGGGGTACGAGACGCACCCCGGCTACTTCGCGCAGGACCACCACGAGCAGCTCGACGACCCGGCCAAGACGGCCGAGCAGTGGCTCTGGGACTTCTGCCCGGGGAAGGACCGCGGCTTCGTCCGCGGCCACATGGGGATGATGCTCTTCTCGGGCGACGACGGCGAGAAGCGCCTCGCCGCCCTCTCCGGGGGCGAGGCGGCGCGGCTGGTGTTCAGCCGCCTCTCGCTCAAGCAGCCCAACGTCCTCGTCCTCGACGAGCCGACCAACCACCTCGACCTGGAGTCGATCGAGGCGCTGGTGGCGGGGCTCCAGAGCTATCCCGGCACGCTCGTCCTCGTCTCGCACGACCGCTGGTTCGTCGGCCAGCTCGCCACGCGGGTGGTCGAGGTCGGCCGCAACGGGATCCGCGACTACCACGGCACCTACGAGGAGTACGTCCACGCCTGCGGCGACGACCACCTGGACGCCGACGCGGTGGTGCTGAAGGCGAAGCGCGAGGACCGGAAGGCGAAGGAGCCGCGCGAGAGCGGGAAG
>DATACF010000574.1:0-4868 GCA_036259235.1 Longimicrobium sp.
CCGTCGTCCAGGGCGCCTGGGCGCTCCTCCTGGCCCGGTGGACGGGACGGGACGACGTCGTCCACGGCACCGTCGTCTCCGGCCGTCCCCCCGCGCTGGCGGGGGTGGAGGAGACGGTGGGGCTCTTCGTGAACACCCTCCCCGTGCGCGTCGCCGTCCCCGCCGACGTCCCCGTCGGCGCCTGGCTCCAGGCCGTGCAGGACCGGCACCTGGCGCTGCGGCAGCACGAGCACGCGCCGCTCCCCAGCGTCCAGGCGTGGAGCGGCGCGAAGGACCGCACGCTCTTCGAGACCCTCTTCGCCTTCGAGAACTACCCCGTCCAGCCGGGCGCGGAAGGCGTCGGCGTCGAGCTCGCCGGCCTGCGCGCCGTCGAGCAGACCAACTACCCGCTCACCGTCGCCGCCCGCGCGGGCGAGGGGGTGCGGCTGAAGGCGATGTACGACCGCGCCCGCCTCTCGGACGCGGAGGCCGCGCGCGTCCTCGACGCCTTCCGCACCCTGCTGGAGACGCTGGCCGCCGCGCCGGACGCCACCCTGGCCGAGCTCCCCCGCCTCGGGATCGAGCCCGCCGCCGGGTCCGCTTTCCCGGTGGAAACCGCGAGCACGGCCGAGGAGACCCTCGCCGCCCCCGCCCCCGTCGCCCCGCGCACGCCGACGGAGGCGCGGATCGCCGGCATGTGGCGCGAGGTGCTGCGGGTGGAAGAGGTCGGCGTGGAGGACAACTTCTTCGACGCGGGGGGCGACTCGCTGCTGGGGATGCGGATGATCTCGCGGATCCGCTCCGGCTTCGGCGTCGACCTGCAGATGCGCGTCCTGGCCGACGCCCCCACGGTGGCGGGGATGGCCGCCCACGTCGACGCGCTCCTCTCCACCGAGGCGGCGAAGGCGGCCGCCGCGCCCGAGGACGCCGGCCTCGACGACCTCCTCGACCAGCTCGGGATGCTGTCGGAAGAAGAGCTCGAGCGGATGCTCCTCGACTCCGCCCACGAGGAGGCCGGCGCCGACGACTAGGAGCCGGAAAGCACGAGCCCGTCGCACGAAGAGGAGACGGCGTGGAGGCGGGGCGTCCCTCCTCCACGCGAAAGCCCGGATCTCGCGCGACGGACCCACGTCGCCGTACCTTGGGCGGTATCGATGCAAGACCGCGGCGGAGACAGGAGCCGCGGGGGAGAGAGGCGTGCTCGCGGTGGGCACGCCTCATGCGTTCCGAAGGCTTTCCGGGCCGACCTCCGGCCCGGAGCGGAAACCGACGAAAACAGAGCGCGGAGAGCCGAGCGTGGCCGACATCGGAGTGGAGCCGCGGCGCCGGCCGGGCGTGTGGCCGTGGATCGCGGGGCTCGTGGTGCTGGGGCTCCTGATCTGGGGGCTCACCAGCCTCCTCGACGGCGACGACGACGTGGTCGTCGAAGAGGCCGTCCCCACCGCCCCCGCCACCGGCGGAAACTGAGGGACGAATTGTCCCAAGACCGCGCGGATAGACGTTGATCAGCGTGCGGGCGCAGAGGAGCCCGCCCGCATTTGCCGCGGAACGCGAAAGAGGCGCGCCCGTCCACCGGAGCTCCCCCTCGCCGTCCGCACCCATCCCCATCGACGGCGAAGGAGCTCCAATGTCCGCCATGACCCGCAGGACCGCGGGACTGGGCACCGTGTCGCTGGCGCTGGCCCTGGCCGCGCTGGCCGCGCTTCCCGACCCCGCGGCCGCCCAGTACTTCGGGCGGAACAAGGTCCAGTACGAGGACTTCGACTTCCGCATCCTGCGGACGCCGCGGTTCGACATCTACTTCTATCCCGAGGAAGAAGCCGCCGCGCGCGACGCCTCGCGGATGGCCGAGCGGTGGTACGCCCGGCTGTCGCGGATCTTCGACTACGAGTTCGAGGCCCGCCAGCCCGTCATCCTCTACGCCAGCCACCCCCACTTCCAGCAGACCGGGACCCTCTCCGGCGAGATCGGCGAGGGGACCGGCGGCGTCACCGAGGCGTTCAAGCAGCGCGTGATCATGCCGCTGGCCGCCAGCTACGAGGACACCGACCACGTCCTGGGGCACGAGCTGGTGCACGCCTTCCAGTACGACATCTCGGGGTTCGGGCGCGCGGGCGGCGGGCTGGAGGAGGCCGCGCGGCGCTTCAGCGTCCCCCTCTGGTTCAGCGAGGGGATGGCCGAGTACCTCTCCGTGGGCCCCGTCGACCCGCACACCGCCATGTGGCTGCGCGACGCCGCGCTCACCGGACGGCTCCCCACCCTCGAGCAGCTGACCTACGACGGGAGCTACTTCCCCTACCGGTGGGGGCAGGCGCTCTGGGCGTACATCGGCGGGCGGTGGGGCGACGCGGCCATCGGGCAGATCCTCAAGCAGGTCGGGCAGGGCGTCCCCTACGAGGACGCCTTCCAGCGGATCCTCAACGCCGACCTCGAGGAGATCATCGAGGACTGGCAGGGCGCCATCCGCCGCTCCTACCTCCCCCTCATCGCCGAGCGGGGCGAGGCGCGCGAGGAGGCGAAGCCGCTCATCACCGCCAACGGGCGCGGCGGCCGGCTCAACGTGAGCCCCTCGCTCTCCCCCGACGGGCGGCGCGTCGTCTTCCTCTCGGAGCTCGACTTCCTCGACGTCGAGCTCTTCGTGGCCGACGCCGAGACCGGCCAGGTGCAGCGGCGGCTGGTGAAGGGGTCCGCCTTCGACACGCACTTCGGCTCCCTCCGCTACATCTCCTCGGCCGGCGTCTGGTCGCCCGACGGGACGCGCTTCGCCTTCTCGGCGCTCCGCGAGGCGCACGACGTGGTCGTCGTCCTCGACGTCGACCGCGCGCGGATCGTCCGCGAGTACGAGGTCCCCGACGTCGACGAGATCACCAACCCCACCTGGTCGCCGGACGGGCGCACCATCGTCTTCTCGGGGATGCACGGCGGGGTGAGCGACCTCTTCGCCCTCGACGTCGAGAGCGGCCGCGCGCGGCCGCTCACCAACGACGCCCTCGCCGACCTCCACCCCGCGTACTCGCCCGACGGGCGCACCATCGCCTTCGTCACCGACCGCGGCCCGGACACCGACCTCGAGAACCTGGTGTGGGGGAACTACCGGATCGCCCTCTACGACGTGGCGACCGGGAACATCACGGTGGTGCCGGGGATGGAGCAGGGGAAGAACATCAACCCCGCGTGGACGCGCGACGGCACCGGGCTCTACTTCATCTCCGACCGCACGGGGATCTCCAACGTCTACCGGATGGAGCTGGCCAGCGGGCGCACCACCCAGGTCACCAACCTCTTCACGGGGGTCAGCGGGATCACCGACCTGAGCCCCGCCATCTCCTCGGCGCTCTCCGCCGACAAGATCGTCTTCACCGCCTACGAGCGGAACGGCTACAACGTCTACGCCATCAGCGACCCCGCCGAGCTGGCGGGGACCGCCCCCGAGACGCCGCAGCTGGCGGCCGGCGGCGCGCCCCTCCCGGCGCTCCTCCCGCCCTCGCCGCGCCCGACGGAGCCCGCGTACAACCGCGTGGCCACCCTCCTGCGCGACCCGGTCTTCGGGCGCCCGGAGGCCGACGCCGACCTGGCGTGGGCGGTGGCGCCGTACCGGAGCCGCCTCTCGCTCGACTACCTGGGGCAGCCGGCGGTGGGCGTCTCGGCGAGCACCGGCCCCTACGCCCGCGGCGGCGTCTACGGCGGGATCGGCGGGATCTTCAGCGACGTCCTGGGCTACCACACCGTCTACGGGACCGTGCAGGCGCAGGGGCAGATCGACGAGATCGGCTTCAGCGCCGTCTACCTGAACCGGAAGAACCGGTGGAACTTCGGCGCCGCCGCCCAGCGCGCGCCGTACCTGGCCGGCGGGCGGCAGCGGGTCTACGACCCCGACGCGGAGGTCCTCCGCGACCAGGTGCTGATCTACCGCTACTTCGACAACTCGCTCTACGGGATCGCCCAGTACCCCTTCTCGCGGGTGCAGCGGATCGAGTTCGCGGGCGGGGCGCGGCGGATCTCGCAGGACCTGCAGATCCGCGAGTACCTGTACAACCCGGTCTTCGGCTCCGACGGGGTGACCCCGATCGGCTTCGAGGGGCCCTTCGACTACGACGAGCGCGAGGAGGAGCTCACCTCGTACAACCTGGGCGAGGCCTCGGCCGCGCTGGTCTACGACAACGCCGTCTCGTCGTACACCTCGCCCTTCGCGGGGCAGCGCTACCGCTTCGAGTTCGCGCCCACGGTCGGCGACCTCCAGTTCAACTCGGTCACCGCCGACTACCGGCGCTACCTCTTCCTCCGCCCCTTCACCCTGGCCGTGCGCGGGATGCACTTCGGCCGCTACGGGAGGGACGAGGCCATCCCCAGCTCGGTCTTCCTGGGCTACCCCTCGCTGGTGCGCGGCTACGGCTACGGGAGCGTGACCAACGCCTGCCAGAACGAGATCGCGGCGGGGGTGGAGGACGGCGACGAGTGCGGCGTCTACGAGGAGCTCTTCGGGAGCCGGCTGGCGGTGGCGAACCTGGAGCTGCGCTTCCCGATCTTCCGGCAGATCATCGTCCGCAACGCCGTGGGGCTCCCGCCGGTCGAGGGGATCGCCTTCCTCGACGCCGGGACCTCGTGGGGCGCGCTGATGGACCGCGCCGGGGGCGAGATCGAGCTGACCCCCACCTGGCGCCGCGGCCCGCAGAGCGGCGACGACCGGGGGATCCTGACCAGCGCCGGCCTGGGCGCCCGGATGAACCTGTTCGGCTACGTGATCCTGGAGGCGGTCTACGTCAACGCCTTCGACCGCCCCGAGGGGTGGCACTGGCAGTTCAGCTTCCAGCCGGGCTTCTAGAACCGAAGTCCTGAGTCCTGAGTCCTGAGAGACGGGGTGCGCGGCCGGTGGCCCGCACCCCGTTTCT
>DATACF010000575.1:0-3613 GCA_036259235.1 Longimicrobium sp.
CGGGGGCGGCGTCGGCGGCCGACGCCGCGGCGGGGGGGACGGCGTCGGGCATCTCGACGTACGAGCGGATCTTCCACGTCCGCCCCACGTGGTGGAGGACCATCACGAAGGTCCCGGACTCGGCGCGGGTGGCGCCGTGGGCGTCGACCCAGCGGTGGAACTTCCCCGTGTAGTACGCCGCGTCACCGCTGGCGGTGAAGTCGAGGTTCACCGTCTGCACCCCGCTCACCGGCCCCAGCGCCGCCTCCAGCGCCCGCGCCACCATCGGCCGCCCCGACACCGGCTCGGCCCCCGCGCGCAGGAGCACGGCGTCGTCGGTGTAGAAGGCCGCCAGCGCGCGCGGGTCGCTCCCCTCCCACGCCTGCCGCCACTCGGCCAGGACGCCTTCCACCGTGTTCCGCACCTGGGCCAGGTACACGCTCCGCGCGGCGCGCGGGCTGTTCGGCTCGCCGCCGGGCATCAGCTGGGCGGCGGCGGGGGCGTGGGCGGCCACGGCGAGCGGGAGGGCGAGCAGGAGCGGGCGGAAGGCGCGGTACATCGACGAAGCTCTTCGGGAGAAAGGGGTTCGGGCCGGAGGGGAGGACGGCGGCGGAGCCTTGTACGCGCGCGGCCGCGATCGGTTCCCGCGGCGCGGTGGAAACAGAAGGTTTACCCGCGCGTGACGCAAGGGCGCTCGCCTGCGGCGCGGCGGGGGCTCATCGACTTCGTCCGCGGTCCGGAACGGGGGCGTCCTCCCGGCCTGTATCTTGAAACGCGGCAGGGATAAGCGCGGCCGCGGAGAGGATGCGGCCCGCACCGAAACGCCTGGCCCAGCGACCGACCGTGCACCGCTCCAACCACCGGGTCCACCGGACCCTGCGCCGCCTCCTGGGGCACCGGCGCACCACGCACCGCCCCGGCGCCCCGCCCGGCCGCCGCGCCAGCGACCACGAGCCGATGCACGGGTGGAAGCCCGCGCTGGCGCTGGCGCTCGCCGTGGCGCTCCTCGACTGGGGGGCCAAGGCGGGGATCCGCGCGGCGATGGGCGAGGGCGACTTCGTCCAGGTGATCCCCGGGCGGCTGGCCTTCTGGCACGTCGTCAACCACGCCATGATCCTGGGGCTCTGGGAAGACCTCCCGCTCGTGGGGCGGAAGTGGATCGCGGGCGTCGCCGCGCTCGTGGGGGCCTTCCTCCTCCTCCAGATCCTGGGGCGCGGGCACCGCTTCCCGCGCCACCACCGGCGGTGGGCGGTGGCGTTCGTGGGGCTGGTGATGGGGGGGATGCTGGGGAACCTGGGCGAGCGCGCCGTCCACTGGGGCGTCACCGACTTCATCTCGATCCGCTGGGGCGAGTACTGGCTCCCCCCGGGGAACATCGCCGACCTGGCGCTCTTCCTCTCCTTCCCGCTCGCCCTGGTGGTGATGGCGTTCGAGATCATGGGCCGCGCCCGCCGCCGCCCCCAGGCCGCCCCCGAGCCCGGCGCCGCCTCCGCCGACTGACAGGTCTCGCGCGGAGACGAGCTTTTACGGCGTTGGCCTCACACAGAGCAGCAGAGTCAGCAGAGAGCTTCGTCGGGGTTCTCTGCTGACTCTGCTCCTCTGCGTGAGACACGCGGTTCGCCGATGCCGACCCCTCCGCGTCTGGCGGGGTACCTCTCCATGCGGCATCTTTGTCCGAAGGGGTCCCGGGTCGTCCGAAGTCGTCGGACGCGGACCGAAGTCACCGAAGGGGAAGCGGGATGGTCGCGGAAGAGAAGCGGGAGCGGCTGCGGGAGATCCTGCGCGAGTGCGGCTCCGTCGTGGTGGGGTACAGCGGCGGGGTCGACTCCGTCTTCCTGGCCCGCGTGGCGGTGGAGACGCTGGGGCGCGAGAACGTCCTGGCCGTGACGGGGAAGAGCGACAGCATCGCGTCGTGGATGGAGGACACCGCCCGCGACGTCGCCGCCGCCTTCGGCATCCCCTGGCTGGAGGTGGAGACGCGGGAGATGGACGACCCCCGCTACGCCGCCAACCCCAGCAACCGCTGCTACTTCTGCAAGACCGAGCTGTGGGGCCGGCTCACCGTCCTCGCCGCCGAGCGCGGATACGCCGCCGTCCTCGACGGCTCCAACGCCGACGACGTGGGCGACCACCGCCCCGGCGCCGTGGCCGCCGCCGAGCACGCCGTCCGCTCGCCGCTCCTGGAGGCGGGGCTCACCAAGGCCGAGATCCGCGCCTGGAGCCGCGACCTGGGGCTCCCCACCTGGGACCAGCCCGCCGCGCCCTGCCTGGCCTCGCGCCTCCCGTACGGCCTGGCCGTCACCCCCGCGCGCCTCCGCCAGGTCGAGCGCGCCGAGTCGGCGCTCCGCTCCCTCGGCTTCCGCGACTTCCGCGTCCGCCACCACGACACGGTGGCGCGGCTGGAGGTGCACCCCGGCGAGCTGGCGCGCGCCGCCGAGCTGCGCGACGCCGTCCACGACGCCGTCCGCCGCGCGGGGTTCCGGCGCGTCCTCCTCGACCTCCACGGCTACCGCCGCGGCGCGCTGAACGAGGGGCTCGCCGCCGGGCAGCTCGTCCAGCTGGGGAGCCTCGCGTGAGCGGCGACGCGCGGGTCGCCCTCGCCGAGCGCGTCCTCGCCGGGCACGGGGTGGCGGGCGCGACGGTCGACGCCGAGGGCCCCGAGCGCGAGATCGCCGCCATCCGCGTCCCCGCCGAGGACTGGGCGCGGCTGATGGGGCCCGAGGGCGCGCGGATCGCCGACGAGGTGAAGGCGGCCGGCTTCCGCTACGTCGCCCTCGACCTCCTCCCGGCCGCCGGCTAGGGTCGCCGCCCCGCGCGCATGGACGACGTCGTCTACCTCGACTACGCCGCCACCTCGGCGCCGCGCCCGGACGCCGTCGCCGACGCGGTCGCGGCCTACCTCCGCGACGTGGGCGCCACCCCCGGGCGCTCGGGGCACCGCCTGGCGGTCGAGGCCGGCCGCGTCGCCCTCCGCTGCCGCCGCGCGCTGGCCGCGCTCTTCGGTGTCCGCGGCGACCCCGGGCGCATCGCCTTCCAGCCCAACGTCACCTACGCCCTCAACGCCGCCCTCCTCGGCCTCCTGGAGCCGGGCGACCGCGTCGTCCGCACCCGCTACGACCACAACGCCATCCGCCGCCCCGTCGCCGCCCTCGCCCGCCGCGGCGTCGCCGAGACGGTCGTCTCCGGCCGCGCGGACGGCTCCGTCGACCTCGACGAGCTCGACCGGGCGCTCCGCGGGGCGCGGCTCCTCGTCTTCCCGCACGCCGGCAACGTCCTGGGCAACGTCCTCCCGCTCGCCGAGATGGCGGCGCGGGCGCACGCCCACGGCGCGCTGGTCCTGGTCGACGCCGCGCAGACCGCCGGGCGCCTCCCCATCGACGTCGAGGCGATGGGGATCGACCTCCTCGCCTTCACCGGGCACAAGGGGCTCCTGGGGCCGCAGGGGACGGGCGGGCTCTACGTCCGCGAGGGTGTCGAGGTCGATCCCCTCTTCAGCGGCGGCACCGGCGGCGAATCGCACTCCGCCGACATGCCCCTCGCCATGCCCGACCGCCTGGAGGCGGGGACGCAGAACGGCCCCGGCCTCGCCGGCCTCCTCGCGGGCGTCGAGTGGGTGCGCGCGGAGGGCGTCGAC
>DATACF010000576.1:0-3717 GCA_036259235.1 Longimicrobium sp.
GTCGCGGGCGCCTTCAGTTTGGGGGATCGCGATCGGGGTTTCGGATCGGGATCCGAAGCGCGCCCCAAGCGATGTAGACGCGCGATTCATCGCGCCCAGCGGGGACCGTCTCCACGCGAAGGCCGAGGAATCGCGCCGGGCCAAAACGTCCCCTCTCCCGGAACGGGCCCGGAACGGGAGAGGGTGGCGAGCCTCAAGCGAGCCGGATGAGGGCCCCCGCGCGGAGGCCCGCCCCGTCACGAAATCCGATCACGGCCGTTCATCCGTTCTGAGAAGACGCTTCAGATGCTCACCATCGCCGACGTGGCGCGGATCGCGGGAGGGACGGTCGAGGGGGACGCGGCCCTCGTGGTGCGGGGGGTCAAGCCCCTCGACGAGGCCGGGCCGGACGAGCTGTCGTTCGTTGCCGAAGCCCGTTACTTCCCGTACATTCAGTCGTCTCGCGCCGGGGCCGTGCTCGTGGCCGAGGGGGCCGACGTCCCCCTGCGGGAGGGGATGACGGCGGTGCGCGTGGCCGACCCGCGGCGCGCCCTGGCCCGCCTCCTCCCGGAGCTGCACCCCGAGGAGCGCCCGGCGCCCGGCGTGCACCCCACCGCCGTCCTGGGCGAGGGCGTGGAGGTCGACCCGACGGCCACCGTCGGCGCCTACGCGGTGATCGGCGACGGGACGCGCGTCGGCGCGCGGGCGCGGATCGGGGCGCACGTGGTGGTGGGGCGGCGGTGCGTGGTGGCGGAGGACGCGGTCCTCCATCCGCAGGTGACGCTCTACGACGGCGTCGAGGTGGGGGAGCGGTCGACCGTTCACAGCGGCGCCCGGCTGGGGAGCGACGGCTTCGGGTACGTCTGGGAGGGCGGCGGGCACCGGAAGGTGCCGCAGGTGGGGGGGTGCCGGCTGGAGGCCGACGTCGAGATCGGGGCCAACACGACCATCGACCGCGGCTCGGTCGGCGACACGGTGATCGGCCGGGGGACCAAGATCGACAACCTGGTCCAGGTCGGGCACAACTGCCGGATCGGCCGCCACGTCATCGTCGTCTCGCAGGTGGGGATCTCGGGGAGCACCCGCGTCGGCGACGGTGCCGTCCTCGGCGGCCAGGTGGGCGTCCAGGGGCACATCGAGATCGGCGCCGGGGCGAAGATCGGCGGCCAGGCCGGGGTCTTCGGCGACGTCCCCGCGGGGGAGACGTGGTCCGGGTATCCGGCCCGCCCCCACCGCGAGGCGCTGCGGGCGCAGGCGGCGCTCTTCCGGCTCCCCGAGCTGGCGAAGCGGCTGCGCGCGATCGAGAAGGCGGTGCTGGGCCGCTCCGGCGGCGAATCGTAAGCTACGTCGGTGCTCGAAAAGTCCTGCCGACTCAGGACTACCTACTCCGTCCGGGCTCGCGGGGACCTGACCCCCGCGGGCGTCTTTCTTCGCACGATCTCCAACCCGATGCCGACGACACCCCGACAGAACACCATCGCCGCGGCCGGCGAGCTCCAGGGCGTGGGGCTCCACACGGGCGCGGCGGTCCGCATGCGCGTGGCCCCCGGCGCCGTCAACACCGGCGTCGTCTTCCGCCGCACCGACCTCGAGGGGGCGCAGGACGTCCCCGCCCACGTCTCCCACGTGGTCGCCACCGACCGGGGGACGGTGATCGCCATCGGCGAGGCCCGGATCCACACCGTCGAGCACCTCCTCTCGGCCGTGGTGGCCTGCGGGATCGACAACCTGGTGGTGGAGCTGGACGGCCCCGAGCCTCCCGCCATGGACGGGAGCGCCCGCGACTTCATCGCCCTCTTCGACCGTCTCGGGCTGGAAGAGCAGGACGCGCCGGCCAGGATCATCGCCATCGACGAGACCTTCTCGCTCACCCCCAAAGGCGGCGCGGAGTACGTCGTGGCCCCGGCCGAGGGACAGCGCGTCTCGGTGACGATCGAGTTCGAGCACCCGGCCATCGGCCGCCAGTACGGCTCGTTCCGGGTGACGCCCGACGACTTCGCGCGCGAGGTGGCGCCGGCGCGGACCTTCTGCTACGAGCGGGAGGTCGAGGAGATGCGCGCCCGCGGGCTGGCGCAGGGGGGGACGGTCGACAACGCCGTCGTCCTCACCGAGACCGGCGTCATGGACGGGACCACCCTCCGCTACCCCGACGAGTTCGTCCGCCACAAGGCGCTCGACGTCATCGGCGACCTGGCGCTGGTCGGGGCGCGGCTCCAGGGGCACGTGATCGCCGAGCGGCCGGGGCACCAGGGGAACGTGGCGCTGGCGAAGGAGATCGTGGCGCGCGCCGAGCGGAAGGCGCTGGCGCGGCCGATCCTCTCCATCGAGCAGATCTTCCAGTACCTCCCCCACCGCTACCCCTTCCTCCTGGTCGACCGGGTGGTGGAGTTCGAGGAGCGGAAGCGGATCGTGGGGCTCAAGAACGTGACCATCAACGAGCCCTTCTTCGTGGGGCACTTCCCCGGGCGGCCGGTGATGCCGGGGGTGCTGATCATCGAGGCGATGGCGCAGGTGGGCGGGCTGCTGGTGCTGGAGCAGATGGAGAACCTCGACGAGAAGGTGATCTACTTCATGTCGCTCGACAACGTGAAGTGGCGCCGCCCGGTGGTCCCCGGCGACCAGATCCGCTTCGAGGTGGAGGTCCTCCAGATCCGGGGGCCCAACTGCCGGATGAAGGGGGTGGGGACCGTCGACGGCCAGGTGGTGGCCGAGGCGGAGATGATGGCCCGCGTGGTCGACAAGTGAGGACCTGGGAATGACGACGTCGAGCATGACGGAGACCGAGATCCATCCCACCGCGCTCGTGGACCCCTCGGCCGAGGTGGGGCCGGGGGTGGTGGTGGGCGCGTTCGCCATCCTGGGCCCCAACGTCCGCGTGGGGGCCCGGACGCGGATCGGGAGCCACGTCGTGGTGGAGCGCGACACCACCATCGGCGAGGAGTGCCAGATCTCGCACGGGGCGGTGCTGGGGACCGATCCCCAGGACCTCAAGTACATGGGCGAGCCGACGATGCTCCACGTCGGCGACCGCACCGTGATCCGCGAGTACGCCACGCTCAACCGCGGCACCTCGGCGCAGGGGTTCACCCGCGTGGGGAGCGACTGCATGCTGATGAGCTACGTGCACGTGGCCCACGACTGCGTCATCGGCGACCACGTGATCCTCTCCAACGCGGTGAACATGGCGGGGCACGTGACGATCGACGACTGGGCGATCGTGGGCGGGCTGACCCCCATCCACCAGTTCGTCCGCATCGGCGCGCACGCGTTCGTGGGCGGGGCGACGCGGGTGGCGAAGGACGTCCCCCCGTACGTGAAGGCGGCGGGGAGCCCGATGCAGCTCTACGGGCTCAACTCCGTGGGGCTCCAGCGGCGGGGCTTCTCCGACGAGGTGCGGCAGGAGCTGAAGCGGGCGTACCGGATGTTCTTCGCCTCGACCAACAACGTGTCGCAGGCGCTGTCGCGGGCGCGCGAGGAGCTCCGGGCCCTCCCGGAGGTGGAGACCTTCCTCGCCTTCTTCGAGAGCTCGTCGCGCGGGGTGGGGGTGTGAGCGCTCCGCTCCGGGTCGGGGTCCTGGGCGTGGGGAGCCTGGGCTTCCACCACGCCCGCATCCTCCGCGAGGTCCCCGGCGCCCGGATGGTGGGCGTCCACGACGCGTCGCCCGAGCGGACGGCGGCCGTGAGCCAGGAGCTGGGCGTCCCCGGCTTCGGCAGCTCCTGGCTCACGGCCGCCGTCCGC
>DATACF010000577.1:0-1752 GCA_036259235.1 Longimicrobium sp.
GGTGGGCGACGTGCTGGACGCGCTCGGGGCGGTGGAAGGGCTGGACGGCGTGATCGCGGTGACCGCCGAGCCGCGGGCCGCCGAGGCCGCGCGCCAGGCCGGCGCCCCCGCCGACTCCGCCGCGGCCGACACGCTCCCGGCCGAGCCCCCGCGCTTCCGCCTGGCCCCCGACGCCCAGACGTGGGTCGAGTCGACGCTCCGCTCGCTCACCCTCCGCGAGAAGGCGGGGCAGATGGTGCTGGCGTGGACCGGCGGCGACTACCCCGGGCCCGCCTCGCCGCAGATGGAGGCGCTCTACACCCACGTCCGCCGCGACGGGGTGGGCGGCATCATCATCTCCATCGGGAGCCCGCAGGCGTACGTCGCCAAGCTCAACGCCCTCCAGCGGAACGCGGAGGTGCCGCTCCTCGTGATGACGGACATGGAGAGCGGCCCGGGGATGCGGCTGACCGGCGCGGGGACCGACTTCCCGCCGGTGATGGGGCTGGCGGCCACGGGGTCCGACTCGCTGGCCTTCGAGGTGGGGCGGGTGATCGGCGTCGAGGCCAAGGCGGTGGGGCTCCACCTGACCCTCTCGCCGGTCCTCGACGTCAACTCCAACCCCGAGAACCCCATCATCAACACCCGCTCCTTTGGCGAGGACCCGGCCGCCGTGGGGCGCTTCGCGGCCGCGTACGTGCGCGGGGTGCACGCCGGGGGGCTCCTGGCGGCGGGGAAGCACTTCCCCGGGCACGGCGACACGCGCACCGACTCGCACATCGACCTCCCCCGCATCGACGCCGACCGCGCGCGCCTCGACGCGGTGGAGCTCCCCCCCTTCCGCGCGGCGGTGATGGCGGGGATCGACGGGATGCTCGTCGGCCACATCGCCCTCCCCCGCGCGGCCGAGGACGACCGTCCGGCGTCGCTCTCGCGGGCGATGACGAGCGGGATCCTCCGCGGGGAGATGAAGTTCGACGGGCTGGTGATCACCGACGCCATGAACATGGGCGGGCTCACCCGGCGCTACTCGCAGGGCGAGGCGGCGGTCCTCGCCATCGAGGCGGGGGCCGACCTCCTGCTGCAGCCCACCGACATCCCCGGCGTCCTCGACGCGGTGACGCGCGCGGTGGAGACGGGGCGGCTCACCGAGGCGCGGATCGACGAGTCGGTGCGGCGGATCCTCTCGGCCAAGGCGCGCGCCGGGCTCATGGGGCGGCGCCTCGCCGACCCGGCGGGCCTCGCGGCGGCGGTGGGCACCCCCGCGCACCGGGCGCTGGCGCGCACGGTGGCGGCGCGCTCCATCACCCTCGCGCGGGACGAGCGCGGGCTCGTCCCCCTCACCGGCGCCCCCCGCCGCGTCCTCGCGGTGACGTACGTGGACGGCCAGGCGGGCGGGGGGACGCTCGCCGCCGCGCTGGAGCGCGCGGGCATCGGCTGCAAGGCCTACTACCGCGTCCCCACCCATCTCCAGCCGGCGATGCGCGAGTACGCGCCGGCCGTCGAGCTGCCCGGCACGGACGAGGCGGCGCGCACCCACCTCGCGATCCCCATGAGCCCGGTGCTCTCGCGCGCGCAGGCGGCCGCCGTCGTCGCCGCGGTCCGCGATGCGGGTCTGGATCGACCTCACTAACTCGCCGCACGTGCTCGTCATGCGCCCGGTGATCCGGGCGCTCGAGCGTCGCGGGGCGGACGTCCTCGTCACCGCGCGCGACTTCGCGCAGACGCTCGGGCTGTGCGAGCGCCACGGGATCGCCGCGGAGCCGATCGGCC
>DATACF010000578.1:0-5736 GCA_036259235.1 Longimicrobium sp.
CACCGTGGCGCACGCCGGCGGGGCGGCGGCGGCGCCGGGGGCCGACCTGCTGACGGTGCACGCCTCGGGCGCCGCCCGCATCATCGCCGCGCCGCCCGAGGCGTGCACCGTCAGCAGGTCGGCCCCCAGCGCCGCCGCCGCGCGGACGGCGTGCGCCACGGTGCTGGGGATGTCGTGGAGCTTGAGGTCGAGGAAGACCCTCAGGCCCCGCTCCTTCAGCGCCCGCACCACGCCCGGCCCCTCCGCCGTGAAGAGCTGCAGCCCCACCTTCACGAAGTCGGCCTCCGCCCCCACCCGGTCCAGCACCGCGAAGGCGCTCGCCGCGTCGGGGACGTCCAGCGCGAGGATGGGAACGGGTCGCTTCACGGTCGTCAGAGGGCTCGGGGAGCGGAGGAAACGTCTGCCATATCTACACATAGGCCCGCCGCGAGGTCCACGGCGGGCCTGGATCATACCTGTCGATCAGGATCTCGCAGCTTCGTCATCGTTCCCCGCGAGATCGGCATCGGCGGAACCGCTGAGCCTGGCCGACCAGTCCGGCGGACCCTGTAATGCCGCCGCTTCCACGATGTCGAGGAACTCATACGGCCGTCCTTGCTCCGGCCCAACCGGCTGCACCGGCTCGAACGTCAGCCGAACGAGCGTGCCCGGCGGAAGCGGCACCGGCTCCAGCGGGCGAAACACCTCGCCGTCGAAGGTGGCGCGGACGGTGATCGCCATGCGCCGATCGTCACTCCGCCGCGCGGCGGGGGGCGGGGCGGTCGAAGTAGTTCTTCACGGCCTCGGCGAGCTTCCGGGCGATGCGGCCCTGCTCCTCGGGGTCGCGGAGCATCTGCTCCTCGGTGCGGTTGGAGATGAAGCCGACCTCCACCAGCACCGCGGGCATGAAGGTGCCGCGGAGCACCGCGAAGCCGGCCTGCTTCACGCCCCGGTTGGGCCCGTCGTGCACGTCGTCGAGGGCGTCCTGGATCATCTGCGCCCAGTCGCTCGACTCGCGGAGGTACTGGTTCTGGCGGAGGTCGGTGAGGATGAAGCCCAGCGGGTCGCCGGAGGAGCGCTCCTCGTACTGCACCGCCGAGTTCTCGAACTGCTCCACCCGCCGCGCGTCGGCCGTCCGCGCCTCCGAGAGGAAGTACGTCTCGAACCCCTTCTCGGAGCGGCTCTCGTTGGCGTTGCAGTGGATGGAGAGGAAGAGCGCCGGCTGCCCCTCGTCCTTCCACCGGTTGGCGAAGCGGGCGCGGTCGTGGAGCGCGATCAGCGTGTCGCGGTCGCGCGTCATCCGCACCTCCAGCGTGGGGTCGTCGCGGAGGAGCGCGGCCACGCGGCGGGCCAGCGCCAGCGTGATGTCCTTCTCGCGCGTCCCGCCCGGCCCCCGCGCCCCGGGGTCGCGCCCGCCGTGCCCCGCGTCCACCACCACCAGCCGGCGCCGCGGCGGCTCGGCAGACACCGCCCGCACCGGGGGCGCCTCCTCCACCGGCGCCGCCGCCGCCGGGAGCGCGCCCACGCGCCGGACCACGCGCGCCGCCGCGTCCACCTCCAGCGCGCCTCCCCCGACGTCCGCCAGCACCCGGCGGAAGAAGTCGGCGGGGAGGAAGACCACGCCGCCCTCCTCGTACACCGGGTTCGAGAGCGGGCGCGGCGCGCCGTCGACCGCGACCGCCGCCTCGCCCACGCGGAAGCGCACCTCGCGCGCGCCGAAGCGGGCCACCACGGCGTCGCCCTCGTACGCCACCTGCGCGCCGAGGCCCACCAGCGACGAGGCGGGGAGCGCCGCGTAGCCGCGGATCGTCGCCTCGGCCACCAGCGCGGGCGCCGGGCCGTTCTCCAGGCGCCAGCGGGCGGCCTGGGCGGAGAGGGAGGTGGAGAAGAGGGAGACGGCCAGGACGAGGAGGGCGGGTATGGCTCGCATGCTCAGTAGTCCTTGAGTCCTCGCTCCATGTCGCGCTGCTCCGCGCGCTCGCGGAGCGAGTCGCGCTTGTCGTGCAGCTGCTTGCCGCGCACCAGCGCCAGGGTGACCTTGGCGAGGCCGCCGGTGAAGTGGATGTCGAGGGGGACCAGCGTCAGCCCCTTCTGCTCCACCTGCCCCACCAGCTTCCGCAGCTCGCTCCGGTGCAACAGGAGCTTGCGGGGGCGGAGCGGGTCGTGGTTGAAGCGGTTCCCCTGCTCGTACGGCGAGATGTGCACGTTGTAGAGCCACATCTCGCCGCGGTCGATCCGCGCGAAGGCGTCCTGCAGGTTGGCCTTCCCCTCGCGCAGCGACTTGACCTCGGTCCCCTGCAGCACGATCCCCGTCTCCCAGGTGTCGAGGACGTGGTACTCGTGCCGCGCCTTGCGGTTGGACACGACCGTCCGGTCGCCGGACCGGACCTTTTCCGCGGGCTTGTTCATGGATCTATGACTCGCAATCCGCAAAAAGTCAATGGCCGTCAATGCTACGGCCGCGTAAACCGATGCGCCAGCCCCTCGGGCGCCCCGCCGGAGCCCTTCGCGGCGACCGCCGCATTGCCGCCGCTATTGCCGGGGCGAAAACGCGAGAGCGGAGCCCCATTCCCGCCGGCTCCGCCCTCGCCCCGCCGGGTCCCGCCGGGCGGCGTCAGTAGATGAAGACCGGCGTGCCGACCTCGACCTCGTAGTACATCTGGCGCGCGGCCTCGTTGCTCATCCGGATGCACCCGTGCGAGACGTTCTGGCCCAGGAGCTCGGGGAAGTTGGTGCCGTGCACCGCGATCCCCTCGCCGAGGAAGAACGCCGTCGTCCCCAGCATCCCGTCCTCCCACCGCTTCGGGTCGTCGGGCTCCGGGATCGGCTCCTTGCGCTCGATGTAGGCCCAGTCGGGGACGTACCACTTGGGGTTCTTCTCCTTGCGCTGGATGCGGAACATCCCGCGCGGGGTCGAGAAGTCCCACTTCTGCCCCGCCCCCTCCAGCCGCGTCCCCGTCCCCGTGCCGACGATGGTCGACCAGAGGACCCGCTCCTCCTCCATCACGTACAGCCGGTGCTCCTCCAGCGCGATGACGATGTAGCGCCCCCGCACGTCCACCGGCGGGTCGCGGTAGCGCGCCGACCCCTCGCGCTCCACCCCGTGCGCCACCGCCAGCGGCGCCACCGGCAGCCCCTGCGCCCCCGCCTTCGAGACGAGCCCGAAGAAGGCCAGCAGAAAGGCGACGAGCACTCTCGCGCTCCCGCACTTCCGCACTCCCGCACTCCCGCACTCACGCACTCTCATTCCAGCAGCTCCCGTTGACTCCGCCGGACGCGGATCAGGTCGTAGACGTGGCCGATCTCGCCGCCCAGGATGAACACCACCGCCGAATAGTAGATCCACAGCACCAGGATCACCGGCGCCACCAGCGCGCCGTAGGTGCGGCTGTAGCCGGGGACGTTGACGATGTACCAGGCGAAGAGCCCCTTGAGCAATTCCCAGGCGAGCGAGGCGAACGCCGCCGCCACCAGCGCGATCCGCCACGGCGTGCGGCGCCGCGGGAGGAAGCGGTAGATGGAGAGGAACATCACGAAGATGAAGAGGAACGCCAGGAGCTGCCCCCACAGCTGCTGCGCCGCCCGCACCTCGCTCCGCCCGCCGATCCCCAGGAGCTCGATCCCGAAGTTCTGCGCCGCCTCCATCACCACCGTGATCCCGGTGTTCGCCACGAAGAGCGTCCCGGCCACGACCACCATCTGGAGGTCGAAGAGCTTCCCCTCGATGATCCCCCGCTCCTCGGGGAGGTCGAAGATGTCCTTGAGGACGGTGCGGAGGGTGCCGAAGAGGCGGGTGGAGGAGTAGACGAAGAGGACCAGGCCCAGCACCCCGAAGCCGGTGCGCCCCTGCACCACGTCGCCCACCAGCTCATGGGTGATCCGCACCACCGCCTGCGACGGCGGGAGGATGCGGATCACGTAGTCGACCGCCGCCTTCTGCGGGTCGTCGACGACGTTGTTGAGGACGTAGCCGAAGAGGCTGATCAGCATCAGGAGGAACGGGACCGCCGCGAACATGATGTTGAACGCGATCCCGCCGGCGAGGAAGAAGATGTCGTCCTGCCCCGCCTTCTCGTACAGCCGCGTGATGAAGTCGCCCCCGCCGCGCATCATGCGCCGCAGGGCCGCGCGGCCGGCCCGCGCGACGTTCACCGCCCGCCTCACCCGCCGCCGCTCGACCATGCCCCAAACGTATGTGGGAAACGCACCTGGCGTCAACTGAACCTCGACGGCGAACTGCAACTGCTGGTTTGGGCGTGTCCCTCCGCTGCGCTCCGGGCCGGGCTGCGGGCGCAGTAGCAAACGATACTACCGCTTGCAACTGCGCGGAGCCCCTGGCGGACTCCACGCATTCCGCCGTCTCGCCGCTTACTCGCCGACGCGTCATCGCTCCAAGCAAATGCGCGCCCGGAGCCGCGAAGCCCCGGGCGCGCCACGATCCCGATCGCGAAGCCCACCCGATCGCGAACCTTCGCCTTAAGCCCGCGTCTCCAGATCGCTCCCCTCGGTCTCGACGGTCGTCTCCAAGACCACCACCTCGGCCTTCCCGCCGCCATCGACGACGCCCTCTCCATCGCCCCCGCGGAGGGAGGCGACGCCGGAGCGGTAGGTGCGCTTGGCCTCGTCGACGCGGCGCTGGAGCTCCTCGCGGGCGTCGGTGGCGGCGCGGAAGCCGGTCTCCGCGGCGGCGCGGACCTGGCCCACGCGGGCGTCCACCGCGCCGCGGACGGCGTCGACCCGGCGCGTCACCCCGCCGCGCACGTCGTCCACGCGGTCGCCCACCCCGTCGCGGAGGCGGCGGGCGGCTTCGGCGATCTGGGCCTGCGTCTCGGCGCCGCTGCGGGGGGCCAGGAGGAGCGCCGCGGCCGCGCCCACCAGCGCCCCCAGGAGGAAGGCGCCGACGGAGTCGCCGCCGCGGGTCTCGATCACGAAGTAGGGCGCGTCGTCGTCGTCGTCGCGAAGCCGGTCGGCCATCGGAAAGGGTCCGTCGGAAAGGTGGAGGAAAGGTCCCGCGTCGTCAGTGCCTCGCGCCCGCCAGCCCGTTCCCGTTCCCGTTCCCGCGCGGGTGGCCGTTGCGCTGCAGCGCGCTCCGGAAGCGCGACAGGTCGAGGGGCTTCTGGAAGAAGAAGTCGGCCTCGCGCTGCAGCGCCGACTCGGCCTCCGCCCCCCCGCACCCGGCGGTGATCACGATGAACACCACCTCGCCCTCCGCCTCGCGCACCCGCCGAAGGATCTGCAGCCCGTCGGTGTCCGGGAGGTAGAAGTCGCAGACCACCGTGTCGGGGCGGAAGTCGGCCATCCGCCGGAGGCCGTCGCGCCCCGTGCCGGCGGTGGCCACCTGATAGCCTTCCTCCGACAGCAGGCTCTGGAGGGCCTCCCGCGCGCCGGGCTCGTCTTCGATGACCAGAATACGTTGTGCCGCCATCTTCCTGCAACTCCGCGCGGTTCTCGGCCCGGCGGGAGGCGCTCACGCAGCCTCCTCTCGCCCCCCCCGGAAAGGGCAATCGGCATGCCATGCCAGGGCGTGTATCAGGAACGCAAAAAGACCGCGCGCCGATCGCCCGGCGCGCGGTCCCTCGACAAACATATGACACCGCAGCGGGCTCAGGCCGTCGCGACGGCCTCCCCGCCCACCGCCTGGTTGAGGCGGTTGCGGAGCTCGTCCTCCTCGATCCCCAGGAGCGTCGCCGCCCGCGAGTGGTCGCCGTCCACGAACGAGAAGGTCTTCAGGCGGAGCGGACGCTCCTCCTGAAGACC
>DATACF010000579.1:0-2129 GCA_036259235.1 Longimicrobium sp.
GTCGCCAATGCCGTGGTCGGCTACGAGCACGAGGACCTGGAGGCGTGCCAGGCGCGGGGGATCGTGGTCACCAACACGCCCGACGTGCTCACCGAGGCCACGGCGGACCTCACCTGGGCGCTCCTCCTGGCCGCGGTGCGCCGCCTCCCGCAGGCCGAGGCCAGCCTGCGCGCGGGCGGGTTCCGCGGGTGGGGGTTCTGGGACTACCTGGGCGGCGACCTGGCCGGGCGCACCCTCGGCGTCTTCGGGATGGGGCGGATCGGGCAGGCGGTGGCGCGGCGGGCGGGCGGTTTCGGGATGCGGGTAGTCTATCACAGCCGCACGCGGCTGTCGGCGGACGACGAGGCGAGGCTGGGCGCGGCGTTCGTCCCCTTCGACGAGCTGGTGGAGACGAGCGACGTCCTCTCGCTCCACGCGCCGCTGACGCCGGAGACGCGGCACGTGATCGGCCGCGAGGCGCTCGCGCGGATGCGGCCGGGATCGTACCTGATCAACACCGCGCGGGGGCCGCTGGTGGACGAGGGGGCGCTGGTGGAGGCGCTCCGCGACGGGCCGCTGGCGGGAGCGGGGCTCGACGTCTACGAGCGCGAGCCGGAGGTGCACCCCGGGCTCCTGGCGCTCCCGAACGTGGTCCTCCTCCCCCACGTCGGCTCGGCGACGCGCGACACGCGGACGCGGATGGCGATGGTGGCCGCCCGCAACGCCCACGCGGTCCTCTCCGGCCGCCCGCCCCTCACCCCCGTGGAGCGATGACCCTCCGCGACGACGCCCGCGGCATCCTCGACGCCGCCCTCGCCGCCGCCGACGCGCGCCGGGCGGTTCTCCGCGCGCTCCGGCGCGAGGGCGACCGGCTCGTCGTCGCGGACGCGGAGGAGGTCGACCTGGCGGCGGTGGAGCGCGTGTGGGTGATCGCCGCGGGGAAGGCGGCGGCGGCGATGGCTTCGGGCGCCCTGGAGGTGCTCGGCGACCGGGTGGCGGGGGGAACGGTGACGACGAAGGACGGGCACGGCGGAGACGTCGCCGGGCTGGAGGTGTGGGAGGCGGCGCATCCCCTCCCCGACGCGCGCGGGCTGGCCGGGGCCGCGTCCGCGCTGGCCGTGGCGCGGGGGGCGGGGCCGCGCGACCTCGTCCTCGTCCTCCTCTCCGGCGGCGCCTCCGCGCTCTGGCCGGCGCCGCCGCCGGGGGTCCTCCTCTCGGACGTGCGCGCCGTCACCGACCGGCTGTTGCGCGCGGGGGCGACCATCCGCGCGCTGAACGCCGTCCGCAAGCGCCTGTCGCGGATGGCGGGGGGCGGGCTGGCGAAGGCGGCGTTCCCCGCGCGCGTCGTCACCCTCGCCGTCTCGGACGTGGTCGGCTCGCCGCTGGACGTGATCGCCTCCGGGCCCACCGTCCCCGACGCGTCGACCTACGGGGAGGCGCTGGAGGTGCTGCTGGAGCACGGGATCACCGGCTCCGACAGCGTCTCCCGCTGGCTCCAGGCCGGCGCGGCGGGCGAGGCGCCGGAGCCGATCGGGGAGGACGATCCCGCCTTCGCGCGCGCGTCCGCCCACGTGATCGCGCGGAACCGCGACGCGCTGGAGGGGGCGGCGGCGGAGGCGGAGCGGCTGGGGTATCGCGCGACGATCGCGGGGGACGACCTGGAGGGGGAGGCGCGCGAGGTGGCGCGGGGGGTCGCGCGGCTGGCGTTCGAAGCGCGGGAGGCGGGCGAACCGGCGGCGGTCCTCCTGGGCGGGGAGACGACGGTGACGGTGCGCGGGGGCGGGCGCGGGGGGCGCAACCAGGAGCTGGCGCTCGCGCTGGCGCTGGAGATCGAGGGGCGGGATGGCGTAGTCGCCGCCGCGCTGGGGACGGACGGGACCGACGGGACGACGGACGCGGCGGGGGCGATGGTGGATGGCGGGACGGTAGAGCGGGGAGTGGCGGCGGGGGTGGACGCGCGGGCCGCGCTCGGCGCCAACGACGCGCATCCCTTCCTCCGGGCCACGGGCGACCTGATCGTCACCGGGCCCACGGGGACCAACGTCAACGACGTCGTCCTCCTCCTCGTCCGGCCGCCGTCGACGTGAGGCGAATTCCGTAACTGCAAGTCTCACGCAGAGGAGCAGAGTCAGCAGAGGGGTTCTCTGCTG
>DATACF010000580.1:0-10553 GCA_036259235.1 Longimicrobium sp.
CCCTGTGAGAGACCCCCCAGTTCAGGACTCAGGACTCAGGACTCAGGACTTCCTCACCGCCCCGGCTCCCGGTGCACGATGCCGTCCTTCATCACCATCACCACGCCGGTCTCCAGCCGCCGCACGTCCTGGAGGGGGTCGCCGGAGACGGCGACGATGTCGGCGAGCTTCCCCGGAGCCAGGGTGCCGACGCGGTCCTCGAGGTTCAGGAGGCGGGCGGCGTTGCGGGTGCCGGCCAGGATGGCCTGCATCGGTGTCATCCCACCCCACTCCACCAGCAGCGTGAACTCGTGGGCGTTGGCCCCGTGTGCCCCCACCCCCGCGTCGGTCCCCAGCGCCACGGGGACGTTGTTCTGCACCGCGATGCGGATGGCGTTGCGCATGGCCGACCCCGCCGCGCGCGCCTTCTCGGCGCGGAGGCCGGTGAGGACGCCGGAGTCGGCCGCGCGCACCACCACCTCGCCCGCCGAGAGCGTCGGCACGAGGTAGGTGCCGCGCTGCGCCATCAGCCGCGCCCCTTCCGCGTCGAGGAAGGAGCCGTGCTCGATGGAGGCCACGCCGGCGCGCACGGCCACCTTGATCCCCTCGGTGCCGTGGGCGTGCGCCAGCACCCGCCGCTCCAGGAGCGTGGCCTCGTCAACCAGCGCCTTCAGCTCCGCCGCGGTGTACTGCTGCACCCCCACCGCGTCGCCCTCCGAGAGGACGCCGCCGGTCGCGCAGGTCTTGATGACGTCGGCGCCGTACTTCACCTGGTAGCGCGCCGCCGCGATCACCTCGTCCTCGCCGTTGGCGATCCCCGTCCGCCAGTCGCCGTCGGCGATGCCCGGGCGGTAGCCGTTGTCGTCGCAGTGGCCGCCGGTGATCCCCAGCGAGTGCCCGGAGGCCAGGATCCGCGGCCCCGTCGTCCACCCGCCGCGGATGGCGTCGCGGAGCGCCACGTCGGCGAAGTCGCTGGAGCCCGCGTTGCGCACGGTGGTGAACCCCGCCATCAGCGTCCGGCGCGCGTTCTCGACCCCCAGGATGACGCCCATGGCCGGGAGGTCGCGCACCGACGCGTCGTCGCCCGCCGGGTCGCCCAGCGTGCGCCCGATGATGTGCACGTGCGCGTCGATGAACCCCGGCAGGAGCGTGGCGTCGCCCAGGTCGACCACCCGCGCCCCCGCCGGCTCGGCCACGCTCCCGCGCCGCCCCACCGCCACGATCCGGTCGTCGGTCACCACCACCACCCCGTCCGTCACCGGCGCGGCGCCCGTGCCGTCGATCACCCGCGCGGCGCGGAGGACGACGGTCCCGGTGCCGCGCGTGGGGTAGGCGGGGCGCTGCGCGGCCAGCTCGGCCGCGGGGGCGGCCAGGAGCGCTGCCGCGGCCGCGGCGGCGAAGAGGGAACGGCGCATGGGGGTACGTCCTCCGGTGTGGCGGCGTGGGAAGGGGTGCGGCTCGTCCTGGAGTGTAGACGGCAAACGTACGCCGTTTCCCCGGAGGAGCAAGAGGGTCGGAACGAAGAGCGGGCGACCGGAGAACCCGATCGCCCGCTCCCGTCCCGCTTCCGTCCGTGCCGCCTCAGCAGCCGCCCGCGGCCGCCCGCTTCCAGCTCTCGGTGCTCCGTTGCGAGAAGCCGAGCATGAAGCGCGACTGCACGGCGCTCACCCGCTGCACCTGGCGGAAGGTCATCGCGCTGCGCGACTGCCGCTGGATCTGCGAGCACTGCCCGTAGACGTTGAGGCTCGGGCTCATCCCCTCGAACACCGGCGCGCACCCGCCGAGCGACGCCGCCAGCACGATCGCCCCCAGCCCGGCCACTTTCCTGAAGGACCGCATACCCACTCCCTCGCTGTGCTCCCGCCGGGGCGCGCACCAGCCCCGGTGCCAGGGAGACGGTCGGCCGCCGCCCGGTGCGCCTCTGCGACGGCGCGGACGCAAGATCCGCACGCCGCCGGATGCGAGAACGTCCGGCGGCGGCGGATCGGGACACGGAAGCCTCAGCGCCCTCCGCGCGCCGCCCGCTCCTGCGCCAGCTTCACCGCGTTGTAGGCGTTCACCACGCCGCCGGTGGCGGAGAGCTCGCCGAAGGCGACGCGCTCGCCCTCGGTGCCGGGCCGCACCACCTGCTCGGCGGGGAAGCGCGTGGCCGAGTCCAGGAGGATCTGCTTGACGTCGGCCGCCGAGAGCTCGGGGAAGTACGCCATCAGGAGCGCCGCCACCCCGCTGACCACCGGCGCCGCCATGCTGGTGCCGTCGAGGCGGCCGTACCCCGCGTTGGGGACGGTGGAGAGGATCGACACGCCGGGCGCGAAGAGCTCCACCCGCGTCTTCGAGTAGTTGGAGAAGTCGGCCGCCAGCCCGTCCCAGCTCGACGCGCCCACCTCCAGCCACAGCCTCGGCCCGCCGCCGCCCACGTAGTCGCGCGTGGGGTAGCTGGGGTCGGTGTCGATGGAGGCGCCCTCGTTCCCCGCCGCGTGCACCATCAGCACGCCCTTGCTGTCGGCGTAGCGGACGGCGTCGTCGACCCACTTCTTCTGGGGCGAGTCGGCCTTCCCGAAGCTCATGTTGATGATCTGCGCCCCGTTGTCGGCCGCGTAGCGGATGGCGTTCGCCACGTCCTTGTCGCGCTCGTCGCCGTCGGGGACGACGCGGAGGACCATGATCCTCGCGCCGGTGGCCACGCCGTCGACGCCCGCGCCGTCGCGCTCGGCCGCCACGATCCCCGCCACGTGCGTCCCGTGCTGGGCGAAGGGGCCCTCCACCTCGGCGTTGCCGTAGCCGCGCTCGTTGGGATTGTTGGGGTCGTCGCCGACGACCGTGCGCGAGTCGAAGCGGGGGTTCATCCCGTACTTCGCCCGGTTCTCGTAGCTCGCCAGCTCGTCGCGCACCAGCGCGGGGGTGATCCCGGCCTGGAGCATCTGCAGGTACATCTCCTTCGCCTGCACCACCTCGGGGCGGGCGAGGGAGATGGCGCGGACCTTGGCCTCGGTGTAGTCCGGCGTTCCCAGGTGCGTGCGGAGGATGGCGTCCACCGCCTCGCTGACCTGCGCGATCTGGCGGATCTGCGTCAGCGTCTGCGCCACCTCGGCGCTGTCCTCGCGGAAGGCGGTGGCGATCCGGGTGCACTCGGCGCCGGTGTCGTTCCGGGCCAGGCAGCCGGCGTAGATGCGGACCGACTCGTAGGTGTCGGCGTGGACGTCGGTGCCGTCGCGGCCGCCGATGAAGTCCCACCCGTGGACGTCGTCGACGTAGCCGTTGTTGTCGTCGTCGCGTCCGTTCCCCGCCACCTCGCGGGGGTTGGTCCAGAGGACGCCGTCCAGGTCCGGGTGGTCGATCTCGACGCCGGTGTCGATGATCGCCACCACCACCTCGCGGCGCGGCTCCTTCCCGGCCAGGAGCTCGCGGTAGGCGCGGTCGGCGCCGATCCCGCGGAACGCCTCGGTGGCCGGGTCGAGCTGCCACCAGTTGGCGGGCGGCTCCGACCCCGCCATCGTGGCGTCGGCCGGCGCGGGGGCGGGGGGCGGCGCGGTCTGCGCGGAGAGCGGCGCGGCCACGGCCAGCGACAGGGCGAGCGCGCCGAAGAGGCGAGTGGGTTTCATCCAGGGACCTTCTTCCCGAGTTCGTTCGTTGCACGGCACTCCGCGCGAGTCTACGCCGCGGGCCGTCCTCCCTCCTGCCGGTCCGATGCCAGCCGGCGGAGCAAAGATGTACACCGCACGCGTGTCGTAGGCTCCGTGTGCCGCGCGAGATCGCTAAACTGCTTCGGCGGAGAGATTCAGGGCGGGCTGGGCCGGGGAAGGGGGCGTCAGCCGAGGTGCGCCTCCAGCCGGTCGATCAGCTCCACCTGGGCGGCGTTGATCTTCTCGCGGGCGGTTTGCGGGTCGAACCAGGCGCAGCGGTCGACCTCGGGGAAGGTGAGCCACTTCCCCGAGCCGCGGGGCCACTCGGTCCGCATCACGTTGCTCCGCACCGCGTCCGGGTCGGCGTCGCCCTCGCAGGCCCAGGCGTGCACCGTCTTCCCCGCCTTCTGCCGCACGGCGCCGAGCTCGATGAAGGGCCCCTCCGGCGCCAGCCCCGTCTCCTCCTCGAACTCGCGCCGCGCCGTCGCCAGCGGCTCCTCGCCCTCGTCCACCTCGCCCTTGGGGATCGTCCACGCCCCCGCGTCCTTGTTCTTCCAGAATGGCCCGCCCGGGTGCGCGAGAAACACCTCCAGCGCGCCGCCCGTGCGGCGGAAGAGGAGGAGGCCTGCGCTGACGTTGGGGCGTTTGGGCATCGTGCGAGAGATCCGCGGCTACCAGAGCGTCTGGACGTCGTAGGCGTCGAACGTGGAATCCGTGCCGAGCATGGGAACGTCCTCGGTGAGCGCCTGGGCGGCCAGGAGCCGGTCGAAGGGATCGCGGTGGTGCAGCGGGAGTGTGGAGACGGTCACCAGATGCGAGAGCTCGATCGGGAGGACGGTGAACTGGCGACGGCTTACCTGGTCCACGACGAACCGTTCCACCGGCATGTCCAGCTCCAGCTTTCCGACTCCCACCTTGATCACGACTTCCCAGAGACTGGCGATGCTGACCAGCACGTCGTTCTCGGGATCGTCCATGATCGCGCGGGCGTACGCGCTGAGACGGGTGTCGCCGGCGACGAACCAGAGCAGGGTGTGCGTATCGAGGAGCGCGCGCATGGACGCCGTGCTCACATGTAATCGCGAAAGTCGTCCAGCGGCGCGTCGAAGTCGTCTGCCATCCGGATCATCCCCCGGGCGCTGCCGAACATCCGCGGCGCCTTCGCGCGAGCGATGGGGATGATCTTCGCCACCGGCTCTCCAGCGCGTGTCAGAATCACATCCTCTCCTTGCGCGGCTTGTCCGACCAGCTCGGAAAGCAGATCCTGTGCGTCTCCTCGGTCGATTGCGTGCGAAATCATCCGAGACCCTTTCGAGACTTGTCGATGAGCCTGGTCCGACTGTGCGTGCTCTCAGTCGTACCCCTGCAGAAGATAAACCGTCCCGCGCTGCAGCAAAAGGCTCGCTCTGGACAGGCCCCGGAGCGCCAATAAAGAACGCCCGGGAAGGTCCGAAGACCCTCCCGGGCGCGTCCCCCACGGTATCTGTCTCAGCCCAATTCCTGAACGCGTGCGAGGAACGCGGCCAGGAGCGGCTGGTCGATGTCGCTGATCTGTTCGGTGATGACGGGCTGTGCGCCTTCCGGGGCGACGAACTCGAAGCGGAAGCGTGGCCCGCGCGTCCCTTGCTGGAAGTTGAACAGCTTCCCCTTCCGCTCCTGGCGGTAGAAGACGCAGAAGACCGTCTTGTGATCCACCGCCCGGACATCAGACAGCTTCCGGTACAGCTCCTCGTTCCGTTCGATCAGGAACGGCAGCCGGGTCCGGACGTATTCGAGGATCCGCGTCTCGGTCTCGGTCGTTACGACGTCGCTCTCCGCGCCGCTTTCGGCCACCGGGAGCGCGTCGGGCACCGGCGCGGGCACCGGCGTCTGCGCCGGAGCGGCTTCCGGTCGCATGCGGACGAGGTCGTTCCGCTCGGCGAAACCCACCCGCTCCAGGATCTTGCGGTCGAGGAGCGCGTCGGCGGCCTCGGAGATCAGCGGAGCGTGCTCTTCCACGAGCTTCGTGGTCCGTCGGCCCTCGATGTTCGCCAGGTCCATCATCACGCGGACGAACCGCTCGTCGGGATGCGCGAGGTTGCGCTCCAGCGCGTCGACGTAGGCGGCCATGTGGATCTTGCGCCGGGCGTCGGCTCCGACGTTCGCGGGGTCGAACGTCCCTTTTCGGAGCCGCAGCAGCGCGTCGAGGGCGTTGGGCTCGAGCTGCTCGCGAGCGACCTCCGAAAGATCGACCACCGCGAACGGCTCGTCGTCCATCATGTTCTCGAGCCCCGTGTCGGTGAAGAGCTGGAAGACGAGACCGTCCGTCAGGATCCCGAGCTTCACCGACGGGACCGCGTTGAAGTAGCCCTTCAGCTCGCCCCGGTTGGCCTCCACCAGCGTGCCCACCTTCTTGCTCTCCACCGCGATCACCGGCTGCTTTTCCTGGCAGATCGCGAAGTCTACCCGGTTCTTGAACTTGTCCGAGAACGACGCGTGCGCTTCCGGGATCACCTCGTCGGGGTCCAGCGGGTCGTAGCCGAGGATCTGAATGAACGGGAGGACGAGGTACTGGTTGGTGGCCGCTTCGGAAACAGCGCGTCCCGCGCGATCGACGGCGACCTGGGCGTAGGACACGAGACGGCTGCGGAACTCTTCGCTCATCGGAGGGGAGGGCTGAGGGACGTGAGGATGGAGACGGATCGGCATGCTTCGCGTCGATCCGGCATGGAGAGAGGCTCCGCCGCCGGGATAGACTCGCGATTCGCGGTGGAGTGCGAGCACACTCCAGACTCGAATGCGTCAAAACTGCAGGTGTTGATCACACGATAAATTCTTCTGCGGGAAACCGCCAGAAGTTCACGTCGATCGTCGCCGAAAACCGGAACAAAGAACGCCCGGGAAGGTCCGAAGACCTCCCGGGCGTCTCGCCCCGCCGACGCTCGGCTTACGCCCGCACCAGCTTGCGGTACTTGATCCGGTGCGGCTGGTCGGCCTCGGCGCCGAGGCGGCGCTTGCGGTCGGCCTCGTACTCGCGGTAGTTGCCCTCGAAGAACACCACCTGGCTCTCGCCCTCGAAGGCCAGGATGTGCGTGGCGATGCGGTCGAGGAACCACCGGTCGTGGCTGATGACCACCGCGCACCCGGCGAACTCCAGGAGCGCGTCCTCCAGCGCCCGGAGCGTGTCGACGTCCAGGTCGTTCGACGGCTCGTCCAGCAGGATCAGGTTGCCGCCCTTCTGGAGCGTCTTCGCCATGTGGACGCGGTTGCGCTCGCCCCCCGAGAGGTGCTTCACCAGCTTCTGCTGGTCGCTCCCCTTGAAGCCGAACCACGAGCAGTACGCCCGCGCGTTCACCTCGCCGCGCCCCAGCTTGATGGTGTCCTGCCCGCCCGAGATCTCCTGGTACGCCGTCTTCTCGCCGTCCAGCGCGTCGCGGCTCTGGTCGACGTAGGCCAGCTCCACCGTCTGCCCGATCTTCAGCGTCCCCCCGTCCGGCGTCTCCTGCCCGGTGATCATCCGGAAGAGCGTCGTCTTCCCCGCGCCGTTCGGCCCCACCACCCCCACGATCCCGCCGCGCGGGAGGCGGAAGGTGAGCCCGTCGATCAGGAGCCGGTCGCCGAACGCCTTGGTGAGCCCCTCCGCCACCACCACCTCGTCGCCCAGGCGCGGGCCGTTGGGGATGACGATCTCGGCGCGCGAGAGCTTCTCGCGCGGGTCCTCGCTCAGCATCTGCTCGTACGAGCTGAGGCGGGCCTTGCTCTTGGCCTGGCGCGCCCGCGGAGCCATCCGCACCCACTCCAGCTCGCGGTCGAGCGTGCGCTGGCGGGCCGACGACTGCTTCTCCTCGCGGCGGAGGCGCTCCTGCTTCTGCTCGAGCCAGGAGGTGTAGTTCCCCTTCCAGGGGATCCCCTCGCCGCGGTCGAGCTCCAGGATCCACTGGGCCACGTTGTCGAGGAAGTAGCGGTCGTGGGTGATGGCCACGATCGTCCCCTTGAACTCGGCCAGGTGGTGCTCCAGCCACGCCACGCTCTCGGCGTCGAGGTGGTTGGTGGGCTCGTCGAGGAGGAGCATGTCCGGCTCTTCCAGGAGCACCTTGCAGAGCGCCACCCGGCGCTTCTCGCCGCCCGAGAGGGTCTCCACCCGCGCGTCGGCCGGCGGGAGGCGGAGGGCGTCCATGGCGATCTCGATCTTGCGGTCGAGCTCCCAGAGGTTGGCCGCGTCGATCTGGTCCTGGAGGCGCGCCTGCTCGTCGAGGAGGGCGTTCATCTCCTCGTCGGTGGCCACGTCGCCGAAGCTCATGTTGACCTCGTCGAAGCGCCGGAGGAGCTCGCGCTGGGCGCGGACGGCCTCCTCCACGTTGCCGCGGACGTCGAGGGCGGGATCGAGCTCCGGCTCCTGGGCCAGGTAGCCGATCCGCGTCCCCTCGGCGGGCCAGGCCTCGCCGTTGAAGTCCTTGTCCACGCCGGCCATGATGCGCAGCAGGCTCGACTTGCCGCTCCCGTTGGCGCCCACCACGCCGATCTTGGCGCCGGGGTAGAAGCTCAGCCAGATCCCCTTCAGGATCTCCCGGTTCGGCGGGACGACCTTCCGGAGGTCCTTCATGACGTAGATGAATTCCGGTCCTGCCATCGGTCGTTTTCTTCTCGTTGGATCGGGGAGTGGAGCGTGCCGCGCTTCGGTGGGGCGGCTGCTCGGAAACCCTTCAACCTATCAGCTTTGCGGGTGTGCCGCGAGGTGTGTTGCCGGGGCGGGGTCTGGTAACGGCAACGGCAACTACGGCGTTGGGCATGTCCCTCCGCTGCGCTCCGGGCCGGGCTGCGGGCGCCGTAGGAAACGATACTACCGTTTCCAACGGCGCGGAGCCCCTGGCGGACTCCACGCATTCCTCCGCTCCGATCGCTGATCGCTCGCCCCTGCGCATTCCCCCCCGCCAGGGTCTCCGCCCTTCGGGCCCGCATCCCTCATGCAACGGCGCGTCAACGTCGATGGTGTGCGACAGGCCCCTGCGCGCGCCCGCGGCGGCCCCCACCCCCCGGCCCCCTCCCCCGCTTCGCGAGGGAGGGGGAGGTCGATTCACACAACCCAATGTCGTCGCGCGATTTATCGCGCCAGCGGAACCATCCCCCACGTCGTCGCCCGCCCCGCGCACCAGAACAAAACGTCCCTCTCCCGTGGTTCGGGAGAGGGACAGGCGGCGAGCTTGCGAGCGCCAGGGTGAGGGCCTCCGCGGCGCAGCCGCCCCGCTGTTGTGAACCTCCAGGCTCGCGAAACTCAACCGCACTCACGCACTCACGCACTCACGCACTCACGCACTTCATCACCCCATCACCACCGGCACCAGCAGCCCCATCGTCGCCACCGCCGCGATCACGATGACGCCGAGGCAGAAGTCCCCCGCCACCCGCACCGCGCGCGAGGGGGTCCAGTACGGGTGCTCGCCCTCGCGGGGGATCGCCAGGAGGCCGATCAGGGCGCCGGTGACCAGGCCGCCGGCGTGGGCGGCGTTGTCGATGAACTGGTACCCCGCGATCCCCATCAGCGCGATCAGCGCCACGTCGACGGCGATGGAGCGGCCGAAGCCCCGGGGCATCAGGTGCCGCCGGCGCATCCCGATCACCGCCAGGAAGCCGAAGAGTCCCATGATCCCCCCCGACGCCCCCAGCGACGGCGTGCTGGGGTACGCCGCCATGCTGGCCGCGCTGGCCCCCAGCGCCGAGAGGACGAAGAGGAGGGGGACGAAGGCGCGGTGCGAGTACGCCTCCACGATCCGCCCCAGCCCGTCGAGCGCGGTGAAGTTGAAGAGGAGGTGCAGGAGCCCCCCGTGGAGGAGCGCCGCCGTCAGCATCCGCCACACCTCCCCCTCGCGCACCGCGTCCTTCATCAGCCCGGCGACCCGCACCGACGTCTCGCCCGCGCCGGCCAGGAGGTTGCCGCTCACGAGGTCGCCGGCCAGGAGCTGCAGCGCGGCCACCGCCAGGATCGCCCCGCCCACGATCCAGGTGTAGGGGCCCGTCGCGCGGCGCGGGGCGGGGCGGTCGCGCAGCTCGGCGGCCTCCGCGTTCAGCACCGCGGGGGTCATCTTCCGGAGGGTCCGGAAGTCCATCACCGACTTCCCGAAGAGGACCGCCGCCAGCACCAGCCACAGCACCATCGGCGAGCCGAGCGTCCCCCCCGTTTCCGCGAACATCGCCACGGCCCCCGCCAGCACGATCCCCCAGATCGCCATCCCGTTCCGCGCCTTGGTGAGCGCCGGCCCGCGGAGCGCCTCGAAGAGGTACGGCACCTCCCAGGGCGGCACCAGCCGCGCCGTCTCCGGCGTCCACACCAGCGGCGGCGGCTTCCCCCGGCTGCACCGCGCGATCAGCTCGGCGCGCGTGCTGGGGACGTAGCGGCGCTCCCAGTAGCCGTACTCCGAGACGTCGGGCTTCACGGCGCGCGTGTCGACCGCCGCCGGCTCCGGCGCGGGCGCCGGGTCCAGCGGGCCGACGGAGTCGGGAGGGACGGGGGAGTGCGGATCGGCCACGCGCGCGCTCGCTCGCTGCTTCAGGGGGGGGAACGGGACCAACGTCCGTCCAAAGAGAGCGCGCCGCCCGCCCGGCGGCAACCCGCCCGCGCGCGGGGGCTCCTGCGCGCGGGGGGCGAATCGCGTATACTTAGGCCGTTGAGCGCGGCTGGACCGAACTCCCCGGGGGGACGAGCACGATGAGCATCGCCGAGATCTTCGAGACGCTGGACTACGGACCCGCGCCCGAGAGCGCCTCGCCCGCGCTCCGCTGGCTGGAGGAGCGCGGCCGCGCCACGCGGCTGTACGTCGGCGGCGAATGGCGCGACCCCGAAGGCGGCGAGTACTTCGACTCCGACAACCCCGCCACGGGGAAGCCCCTGGCCCGCGTGGCCCAGGGGAGCGCGGCCGACGTCGACGCGGCGGTGCGCGCCGCGCGCGCCGCGCCTGCCAGTCGGCCAGCGCGGCG